>SKRJ01000087.1 GCA_007118555.1 Anaerolineae bacterium
GCCATCGAGACAACCCCGCGGCGGGGGTGCAGGTGCCCGGGGGCTCGGTGAGCCCCGGCGAGGCCACGGCCGATGCCGCCCTGCGCGAGGCCCGGGAGGAGACGAGCCTCACCGGATTGACCCTGCTGGAGCACCTGGGCCAGCACACTCATGATCTGCTCAACTATACAGGCCTGCCCACGCGGCAGGTGCGCGATTATTATCATCTGCGGTGCGACCAGGCCACCCCCGAGCAGTGGCTGGCCTGGGAGACCGATCCCTCCGACGGCAGCCCCGGCCCCATCCCCTTTGTGGTATATTGGGTACCGCTGGTCTCGGTCCCGCCGCTGGCCGGCGAGCTGGGTGCCCTGCTGGGCCGAATCGGTGGCAAAGAGATCCCGAGCGAGACCCTCACAGCAAGGAGCGACTCTTGAGGAACCTGATGGACATTGTGCAACGCACGCCTATGCCCGAGCCCTGGGCCGAGGGGGAAAAGATCCCCTGGAACGAGCCGGGGTTCAGCGCCCGCATGTTGGCCGAGCATCTGAGCCAAGAGCATGACGCCGCCAGCCGCCGCACCGAGCGCATCGAGCAGCACGTGCGATGGATCCACGAGCAGGTCTTGCGGGGACAACCGAGCCGCGTACTGGACCTGGGCTGCGGTCCGGGCCTGTATTCCCAGCGACTGGCCGCCCTGGGGCACGCATGCGTCGGCATCGACTTTGGCCCGGCGTCGATCGCCTATGCCCGCCGGCAGGCAGCCGCCAGCCAGTCCGATTGTACCTATATCGAGGGCGACATCCGGGCGGTAGACTATGGCCCCGACGGTAGCTATGACCTGGCTATGCTGATCTATGGCGAGCTGAATGTGTTTCGCCGCGCCGAGGCCCTCTCGATCCTGCAAAAGGCGCGCCAATCCCTCAAGCCCGGCGGTCGCCTGTTGCTCGAGCCCCACACCTTTGAGGCGGTGCAGGAGGAGGGACAGCGCCCATCCACCTGGTACACGAGCGAGGCGGGGCTCTTTTCCGAACGGCCGCACTTGGCGCTGTACGAAGCCTTTTGGCATGCCGAGCAGGCCGTCACCATACATCGCTACTCTATTGTGGACGCCGAGACGAGCGTCGTCACGCGCTATGCATCCAGCATGCAGGCCTATAACGAGGAGGGCTACCGCCGGCTGTTGGCCGACGCCGGGTTCGAGGGCGTCACATTCTACCCCTCGCTGTGGGGCGAGCCGGATCCGTCCCAGTCGGCATTGGTGGCCATTGTCACGCAAACATAAGCGAGTGTCGTGAGCTTACGACTCGAAACGCGTAAAAGATTCCTTGCTTGACATTCTCATAGGTTGTTGGTAAAGTAGGCGGCGGTTACGTTAGCGAATCCAAGCATATGCTTGCGAATTCGCAAGTCTTTGGGCGCAAAGAGAGGACCCGGTGTCGGGCCGCTACATGGGCGTAGCACAGGACATCTGACTTATCTCGCCATGTAGCATGGGGGCCAAAGCGGAAACCCGTGAGCATGCCCAACTCGCCAGAGCCTGGCTATGCTAGCAACCTCGGGAACCCGCGCACGCATCCTCAGGACTTGCGCCCATGGATACGCGGTTCTGAACCACTGTCAGATAGACCAAAGGAGACCACGCAATGTCCAATGAGCAGATGACCGAAGGCAACCTGCGCTTTCCCCCGCCACCCGAACTCGCTCAGAATGCGCATATTAGCTCGATGGAGCAGTACCAGGAGATGTACGATCGCTCCGTCAACGACCCTGACGCGTTTTGGCTCGAACAGGCCGAAATGCTCGATTGGATCAAGTTCCCGACCAAGGGTCGCGACTATACCTGGAAGACCGAAGAGCGCGTCATTGAGCACAAGTGGTTCGAAGATGGTGTGCTGAATGTGTCTGCCAACTGCCTCGACCGCCACGTCAATTCGTGGCGCAAGAACAAGGCAGCCATCATCTGGCAGGGCGAGCCCGAAGATGACGTCATTACCTTGACCTATCAGGACCTTTATCGCGAGGTCAACAAGTTCGCCAACGTGCTCAAGAAGCATGGCGTCAGCAAGTGCGACCGTGTCGCCATTTACATGCCGATGATCCCCGAGTTGGCCATCGCCCTGTTGGCCTGCACCCGTATCGGCGCCATCCATTCCGTCGTGTTCGGTGGGTTCAGCGCTGCCTCGCTGGCCAGCCGCATCCAGGACTGCAACGCCAAGGTGCTGCTCACCAGTGACGTCTCCCTGCGCGCCGGCCGCTCCATCCCTCTCAAGGGGATCGCCGACGAGGCCCTGGAGAGCTGCCCCAGCGTCGAGACCGTCATCGTCGCACAGCGCGGTGAGGCGGACCTGAATTTGACCGAGGGTCGCGACGTGGCCTGGAACGACGAGGTGGCCGAGGCCGCGCTGTACTGCGAGCCCGAGCCGATGGACGCCGAAGACCCGCTGTTCATCCTTTACACCTCGGGTTCCACCGGCGCCCCCAAGGGCATCCTGCACACCACAGCCGGGTACCTGCTGTACACGGCGATGACCCACAAGCTGATCTTTGATGTCCGTGATGAGGACACCTACTGGTGCACCGCCGACATCGGCTGGATCACGGGTCACAGCTATATCGTCTATGGCCCGTTGGCCAATGGCGCCACCACGCTGATGTTCGAGGGCGTCCCCACCTATCCCGACGCCAGCCGCTTTTGGAAAGTCGTGGAAAAGTTCAACGTCTCGCTGTTCTACACCGCGCCGACGGCCATCCGCTCGCTGCAGCGCCTGGGCGACGAGTGGGTGGACAAGGCCGACGTCTCGAGCCTGCGGCTGCTGGGAAGCGTGGGCGAGCCGATCAATCCCGCCGCGTGGCTCTGGTACTATGAGGTCGTTGGCAAGAGCAACTGCCCCATCGTGGACACCTGGTGGCAGACCGAGACCGGCGGCATCCTGATCACGCCGCTGCCCGGCGCTCACACCCTCAAGCCCGGTTCGGCCTCCAAGCCGTTCTTTGGCGTCGAGCCCGTCGTCCTCAAGGATGATGGCACCGAGGCCCCCGTGGGTGAGTCGGGTCCGCTGTGCATCACCAAGCCGTGGCCGGCGCTGGCTCGCACCATGTACGGCGACCATGATCGCTTTATCGACACCTACTTTACCATGTACTATGACCTCTACTTTACCAGCGATGGCTGCATCGTGGACGAGGACGGCGACTACTGGCTGCAGGGCCGCATCGACGACGTCGTCAACGTCTCGGGCCACCGCCTCGGCACCGCCGAGATCGAGTCTGCGCTGGTGAGCCACCCGTCGGTCTCCGAGGCCGCTGTGGTTGGGCGACCCCACGAGGTCACCGGCCAGGCGCTGTACGCCTATGTGACGCTCCAGGACGGCGTTGAGGAGAGCGACGACCTGGTCAGGGAATTGGTGATGCAGATCCGCCGGGAGATCGGGCCCATCGCCCGCCCGGACGTGATCCAGTTCACCGACGCTCTGCCCAAGACCCGCAGCGGCAAGATCATGCGCCGCATCCTGCGCAAGATCGCCGAGGGCGATCTGAGCAGCCTGGGTGACACAAGCACCCTGGCAGATCCCGGCGTCGTCGACAGTCTGGTCGAAGGACGCAAGTAACTCGCTAGTACAGGGCGCACTCGTAGCCTGATGTGCTGCGAGTGCGCCCTTGTCATGTGTAATCGCATCTCATGTTTTCGTTCGAAGGAGGGCCGCCATGACAACAGGCTCCTCGAGAGTCAAGAATCGCTGGCTGGTGGTGGTAGGAGCGGTGCTGATTCAGCTCTGTCTTGGCGCCATCTATGCCTGGAGCGTATTCACACCCTATCTGACCGATCCTGCAGGGCCCTTTGCCTTTACCAGGACGCAGACCCAGGTCATCTTTTCCATTTCGTTGCTCAGCTTTGCCATCACCATGATCCTTGCGGGGCGCTGGCAGGCCCGGTCGGGCCCGACCATCGTTGCGCTGACGGGCGGCATCGTCATGGGCGCCGGCTATGCTCTGGCAGGCCTGCTGGGCGACGCCCTGTTTGGCCATTTCATCAACCAGATCCTCTTTATCGGCCTCGTGGCCGGTATCGGCATTGGGCTGGGCTATGTCTGCCCCATCGCCTGTGGCATGAAGTGGTTCCCTGACAAAAAGGGGCTTATCACCGGCCTGGCCGTGGCGGGATTTGGCTTTGGCGCCCTGTTCTGGATTCAGATTGCCGGTGACCTGGGCGGGCTCCTGGCCAACTTTGGCGTGCAGACGGTCTTTTTGATCTATGGCATCGCCTTTGCCGTCATCATCGCCATCGGCACCCTCTGGATGGTGAACCCGCCGGACGGCTACTGCCCTCCCGGCTGGGATCCCAACTGCCCGGTTCCCGGCGCCCCTACCTCGCCCACCCGCTCGGGCCCTGGCATTCGCGCCGGCGAGATGCTGCGCACCCCCCAGTTCTATGGCATCTGGGTCATGTTCCTCTTTGCCGCCATGGCCGGGCTCCTGGTCATTGGCAATATCGTTCTGTTCGGCATTGACGCGCTGCAAGAGAGCGGGTACACCCTGGCAGAGGCCACCGCCATCTCCGGGCTCGCCATGGCCGTGTTCTATGCGCTGGCCAACGGCGGTGGGCGTATCGCCTGGGGCGCCATCTCGGACCGCATCGGCCGCAAAACGTCGCTGATCATCAACTGCGCCACCCAGGGCCTGATCATGATCGCCTTTTTCTGGATGGGCGGCATTCCCGTGTTGCTCTATCTGGGCACAACGATCATCGGGTTCAACTATGGCGGCTCCTTTGCCCTGTTCCCCACCATCACCGGCGACCTGTTCGGCACGGAGCATGTGGGCGAGAACTATGGCTGGGTGTTTACCTCCTACGGCGTGGGCGGTGTCATCGGCCCCATCATGGCGGCCGGTATCCGCGACTCGCTGGGGAGTTGGCTGGCAGGCTTTGTCATCGCGGGCGTGGCCTGCCTGATCGCGGCCGTGATCGGCTGGCGCCTGGCGCCGCCCCGTGAGGTGACCGAAGCATCGCCGGCGCGGTCCTCATTGTCCGGCGCTTCGGAGAGCTCGCGCTGATCGCACCGCCCTGACGCAGCGACAACTCACAGCTTGAACAGCCGGGAGTCCCACACCAGGGGCTCCCGGTTGTCTCTTGTCCGCGCGCCATGGCGGTGGCCCCTGCGCATGATTGGTCCGCGTGGGCAACTATGTTACAATGCCCGAGACCCCTGATTAGCCATAGCTCTTACCCGGAGTTGGACACCCTATGCGAGGCTCGAAACGATTCGCCATCCTGGACGAACGCCCCATCCAGCAGGATTCCTTTGTACACGAGTGGCCCGAGGTGGGTCTGATCGTCAGCGACGGCCCCTCCGACCCCAAACCGGGCCTCGTCCTGCAAGAGGGACGCGTCGTCGAGATGGATGGCGTGCCCCGCGAGCGGATGGACCTGCTCGACAAGTTCATCGCGAACCATGCCCTCGACCTTGCCGTCGCGCCGCTGGCCATGAGCACCCCCTCCGAGACCATCGCCCGCATGTTGCTGGATGTGGATGTGCCCCGGGCCGAGATCGCGCGGCTGGTGGCGGGCTGCACCGCCGCCAAGCTGGTCGAGATCGTGGGGCACCTGAACGTGCTCGAGATGATGATGGCCCTGGCCAAGATGCGGGTACGCCGCACCCCGGCCAATCAGGCCCACGTCACCAACCGCAAGGAGCACCCCGCCCTGCTGGCGGCCGACGCCGCAGAGGCCGCCCTGCGTGGCTTTGCCGAAGTCGAGACCACCGTGGGCGTCGCGCGCCATGCGCCCCTGAACGCCCTGGCGATCCTCGTTGGCTCGCAGGTGGGCCGCCCCGGCGTGCTCACCCAATGCGCCGTGGAGGAGGGCGTCAGCCTGCGCCTGGGGTTCAAGGGGCTCACCAGCTATGCCGAGACCCTGTCGGTGTATGGCACGGCGGGGGCCTTTGTCGATGGCGACGACACGCCCTGGTCCAAGGCGTTCCTGGCGTCGGCCTATGCCTCGCGCGGCATCAAGACGCGCTTTACCTCGGGCACCGGCTCCGAGGCGCTCATGGGCCACAGCGAGGGCCGCTCGATGCTCTATCTCGAGGCGCGCTGTCTGTTGGTGACCCGGGGGGCCGGCAGCCAGGGGGTGCAGAACGGCTCGATCAGTTGCGTCGCCCTGCCCGAGTCGCTGCCCGGCGGGGTGCGTGTCATCCTGGCCGAGAACCTGCTGGCCGCCATGCTCAACCTGGAGGTGGCGGCCGGCAACGACGCCCTGGCCAGCCATTCGGAGATGCGCAAGACGGCCAAGCTGATGTGCCAGTTTCTGCCCGGCGCCGACTTTGTGCACTCGGGGTTTGGCGCCATCCCCCGCTATGACAACCTGTTCGGCGGTGGTTGTTTCGACACCAGCGAGTACGATGACTATTATGTCGTCCAACGCGACATGCAGGTGGATGCCGGCATCCACCCCATCCGCGAGGAGGAGGCGTTGGCGGTGCGCGAGCGGGGCGCTCGCGTCCTGCAGGATGTCTATGTCCAGATGGGGCTGCCGCCCATCACGGATGAGGAGATCGACGCCGCCGTCACGGCCAATGACAGTCGCGACATGCCCGATCGGGATGTGGCCGGGGACCTGGCCGCGGCCGACGCATTCCTGCGCGACGATCGTACCCTGCTGGACGTGGCCCGCGCGCTCGATGCCGCCGGCCACACCGAGGTCGCTGGGCATCTGATGGAGCTGGCACGCCAACGGGCCTTGGGCGACTATTTGCAGCCCGCGGCCATATTCGACGAGCTGTGGCACGTCCTCAGCGGTATCAACGACCCCAACGATTATCAGGGCCCCGGGACGGGCTACCGCCTGCAGGGAGAGCGCTGGGCCCGCGTGCAGGACATTCCCCAGGCCACGCCGCCCGAGGCCTTCTTGGAGGGGCAGGGCGAGCACGCC
>SKRJ01000340.1 GCA_007118555.1 Anaerolineae bacterium
GCCAATCTAGGACTCTTGGTCGTCTGCCTCTTCTTGTCCGGAATCCTCCTCGATCGCCTCAAGAATGGCACGGACAATCACCGCATCCATATGATCGAGCTCCTGCCAGAGCGTCTCATCGCGCTCTCCCGAAAGGATGCGCATAATGGAGCGGCCCAGGGCCTGCCATTCGGGTCGGGTCTCCATCTCCTCGATCGTCTCGGCGGCCTCGGCATCCATGCTCTCGCCGCGGACCCCCTGGACCACGGCCTGGATCACCGGTTGCCAGCGCGTACGGAGCGGCGCAGCCTGGGGCGAGCGCGCGAACGCGTCCTGAGTCGCCAGGCGCCAACGGGATACGTCGGCCTCGTCGCTCCGCGCCTGCGCAATGCGCTGCAGCAAGAGGTACAGCTCCCACGGTGCCATCTCCGGCCCGCCCGCGCCCTGCGCCATCTCCAGAGCGGCCTCTGCCTCCGCCTTGGCCTCATCGCTACGCCCCTGCTGGAGCAGCAACTCGGCCAGATTGGCCTGGGTCGCGATCAGCCCGGGCGGGATGCGATGCTCACGGTAAAGAGCGATGGTCTGGCGAAAGAGATCCTCGGCCTCGGCCATATCGCCAGTCTGCGCCGCCACCTGCGCCAACTGGCCCAGGAACTGGCCCTGGAGCAGAACGTTCTCGGCCTCACGGGCGTGCCTCAGGGCGCGCTGCAGATGCTCTTGGGCCTGTGCCGGATCGGCGGGCGGACGCATGGCCAGAGAGGCAAGCTGCCCCTCAATCGCCGCCATGCCCGATAGATCGTCGACCGCCCGCATATGCTCCAACGCCTGCCCATAGTGCTCTCGCGCCTCGTCCGTGCGGCCACGACGCATATCGATCCCTCCCAGCCGCGCATAAAAGCCGCCCACGAGAGCCGTATCGTCCAACGCCTGGGCAATCTCTAGCCCGCGCTCGGCCTCCTGGGTCGCCTCTTGGAGCTGGCCCATGGTCGACAGGGCCTCGGCGAGCTCGGCATAGATCTCGGCTCTTTGCCGGCGCACCGTGGCATCACTCTCCAGTTCCTTGAACGCTTCGAGGCTGTTGCGAAGCGAGGCCACGGCCACATCGGGGCGGCGCATCAGGCGATAGGCATGCCCCATGCGGTACAGGGTGCGGGCCCGATCCAGATCGGCCTCGCGCCCGACATAGTTCAGCCCCCCCTGGGTGGCCATACGCTCGACCAGATGCCGCAGCAGGGCGGTCGCGGGGCCCAGTTGGCCCGCCTCGATCATGCGATCGGCCTGATCCCACAGCAGCAGCACGCCAGGTCTTCCCAACGGCCCCTCGCGAGGCACAGCCGCGCTCGTCGCCTCCTGCACCCGTTCGACAGTGCGTCTGGCCGCGACATCGAACCCGATCCCCTCCAGAAGCTGGGTGTAGAGTCGCCCATAGTTGACGGCCATCACCAGATCCTGATCCTCCAGGATCAGCTCCAAGGCCATGCTCATATTGCCAAGATCGTGATAGACCAGAGTATCAACCTGTTCCGGTGCGTTTCTGCGCTGCTGCAGCAGCCAGGAGGCCAGGCCGACATAGAGGCTGCCGAACTTTTCGGCCAGGGACTGGCGGGCGCGCCGATCGAGACGTTGTCGCGACAAACGCTTGAGCACAGGGTGCATCCCGATAAAGGGGATGGAGAGATTGCCGATGGGCCGTGTCTGTGCGAGCCCCGCCCTCTCCAGCATGGCCAAGCCGGTCTCCCAATCTTCGCGCTCCAACGCCATGGCTGCCAGGCCGATATTCTCCGTGAACCCTCCCACGAACAGACCCATCGAGGGGATGCTCTGCCCCACAGTGTCGGGCAGGGTCTGAAGCCAACGCTCAAAGGCGATCTCGACAGCCTGGTTGCGGAAACGGGCTTCACCTGTGGCCAGGCCCGGCAGATCCGACAGGAGCCTGTCCACCACTGTCTCTGGCGCCGCATCCACGCATTGGGCGGCCATAGTGCGCAGGGCAAGGGGATGTCCCCCCAGGGCGTCAAGCAGCGTCTGGATCGTCGCCGGCTCGGGCAGAGAGGTCTCCAGCCAACGGCACAGTTGCACCAATAGGGATGCCCCCTGCGGGCCCTCCATCAGGCCGATCTCCAGGCTCTCGGTCCCCTGCAGGCGCCGTGCGCTCTCTGGCAGGCCCGGCCCGTCCGAGAGCACGCAGAGCCGGCTGTCGCCTGCCGTCGCAAACTGCCCCGCCAGGCCATACCACTCACTCACGACCGTCGGATCGGGCGACAGCTCGCCGCCGGGCAACACTGCGTGAAAATCGTCCCAGATCACCAGGGTGGGGGTCTCCTGCAGGACCTCCAGAACCGTGTCGAGGGCTTGGTCACCCACGCGGAACTCGTTCCCCAGCAGGGTACGCCCCACGTCGTACATCGCCGCCGCCCGCATGCCGCTCTGACCGATGCTGGTATACACCACCCGCTCAAAGCGCCCGTTGCGCACCAACCAGCGCGCCACCTGCGCCACCAGCGTGGTCTTGCCCACACCATCATACCCGTACACCCATACGGGCGAGGATGCGTCCGAGGCGAGCAGCTTCTCCAGGGCCACGACCTTGCAGGGACGCTCGATAAGGCCGTAAGGGGGCTCGGACGGGAGAGCGCCTGGCTCGCCAGGGGCCGGGAGTTGCTCCAGCGGCCCGCCCAATGAGCGCCCCGGAAAGGCCACGATCTTGCTGACACCCGAGGCGTTGGCGATCGAGGCCTGCGCCTCGGGCGGGGCATAGCGCCAGTCGCCAGGTCCCAGAACCTGCATCACCTCGCCTGGTGCGCTCGCTTCATCGCCCGTCTGCCTCGCGACACGCTGGGCACTCTCGACCGAGGCAGCCAGCGTCTCCCCGGCCAGAACCTGGGCCAGGAGCTCGGACATGGCAGCGCCGGCCTGCTGTCGCGATAGGCCGGGCCGCAGCCATACGATCGGCCGGAGCGCTCGCTCGGCCATCTCCTTGCCCGCATCAGGTGCCTCATCATCGGCAGCGACGCCCTGGCGCAGGTGCAGCACAGTGACGCCGATCTCTGCCTCGGCCAACAGGTCGGCCAGTGTATCCGTCCCGATTCGCAGCGCCTCCTGGCCATGCTCGAACAGAACCGTGGACACTGCCCCATCGACGGCCAGCGCGCCATCCACCACCAGCATATCTGCGCGGGGCTGTTGCGGATCGCCCAACCGCGCTTCCAGAGCGTCCCACGTGGCGGGCCGCAGGTGCTCGACCTGGACATTGGCGCCCTGGGCCTCGATGCCCTCGTACAGGCCTTCCAGCGTCGTATAAGAGAATGCATCACAGCCATCGACGGGCCGTGGAGCCACAACAAGAATGAAAAAGGGCGCGCTGGACTGGGTCATGAGAAGCCTCCCGTGGGCAGATATTGGGGGTACATGATAGCGATAGCGTGAATCCGACAGCGGGCGGAGGTTGCCCCTGTACAAGCCACTGGCAAGCGTATTATACTCGAATAGACGCTTTTGCTAAAGCCTTCTGAATGCTGTAACATGTGGCGCCAGACTCGTGATGACCTCTGCTTGATTCCTCAAAAGGTGATTGCCTTATGGTCTCTGATTTTCCCGACGATCCCGAGCTCTTTGACGATTTGATGGAACAAAGCTTTGCCGAGTTCGAGACGGATACAACGGAATCCTCGCTCGAGTTGCCGGTGCTGGCGCTGCGCGATTCGGTCATCTATCCGCACATGATGGCGCCCCTGTTGGTGGGCCGCAGCAGCTCTCTCAGCGCTGTCGAGGCCGCTATGGACGGCGATCGACGCATGATTGCCGTCGCCCAACGCGACCAGGATGTCGAGGAGCCGGGCGGGCAGGACCTGTATACCGTGGGCACCGAGATCCAGATTGGCCGGCGCCTGCGCATGCCCGATGGCTCGGTGAGCATCTGGGTACAGGGCCAGCGCCGCGTCCAGATCGAGGGCTATAGCAAGCTGCGACCCCACCTGGTGGCGCAAGCCAGCGCCCTCGAGGATACCTGGGAGAACTCGCTCTCCACCGAGGCTCTCATGCGAGCTGTGCTGGCGCTCCTGGAAAAGGTGGTGCAGCTCAACCAGAGCCTGCCCGAGGACGCCTATGTGGCCGCCGTGAACGCCGAGGAGCCGGGCCTGCTCTCGGATCTCGTGTCGTCGATTCTTGGGTTCGACGTCGAGCGCCGTCAGCAGCTCTTGGAGGAGCTGGATGCCACCCGACGCCTCGAGTACCTGAGCATCGAGCTGGCCACCGAGCTGGACGTCCTCGAGCTCGAGGATCGCATCCAGTCGCAGGTGCAGGAAGAGATCGACAAGGGGCAGCGCGAGTACTTTTTGCGGGAGCAGATCCGCGTCATTCAGGACGAGTTGGGCGAGGGGGACCCCTATGCCGAAGAGGTCAAAGAGATGCGCGAGCAGCTCGCCAAGCTGGGGCTGCCCGAAGAGGTGGAGAAACGTGCCACCCGCGAGCTGCACCGTCTGGAAGGCCTGCCCTCGATCTCGCCCGAGACGGGGATCATCCGTGGCTATCTGGACTGGGTCATCTCGTTGCCCTGGACCGACGAAACCGAGGATCGCCTGGATCTCCCGGTAGCCGAGCGCATCCTGGAGGAGACGCACTATGGCCTGCCCAAGGCCAAGGAGCGCATCCTGGAGCACATGGCCGTGCGTCAGTTGGCCGCCGACAAGATGAAGAGCCCGATTCTCTGCTTTGTGGGGCCGCCCGGCACCGGCAAGACCTCGCTGGGGCGGTCTATCGCCGAGGCCCTGGGCCGCAGCTTTGTGCGGGTCAGCCTGGGCGGCATCCGTGACGAGGCCGAGATTCGTGGGCACCGGCGCACCTATGTAGGCGCCCTGCCAGGCCGCGTCATCCAGACCATGCGCCGCGCAGAGACACGCAATCCGGTGTTCATGCTGGACGAGATCGACAAGTTGGGCACCGACTTTCGCGGCGATCCCTCCTCGGCTCTGCTCGAGGTGCTTGATCCGGAACAGAACTATGCCTTTTCCGATCATTATCTCGAAGTACCCTATGATCTCTCCAAGGTCATGTTCATCACCACGGCCAACCTGCTGGACACCATCCCCGACGCGCTGCTCGATCGCATGGAGGTGATCGAGTTTCCCGGCTATATGGAGGAGGAAAAGCTCGAGATCGCCCGGCGGTTCATCATCCCGCGCCAGATCGAGCAGAACGGGCTGCAGCGCCTGGATCTCTCCGAGGGCGCACTGCTGGAACTCATCCGCGAGTACACCCAGGAGGCGGGCGTGCGCAACCTGGAACGTGAGATCGCCAACGTCTGCCGCAAGGTGGCCCGGCGCATCGCCGAGGGCAAGTCGGAGCCCAAGATCATCGGCAAGCAGTCCCTGCAAAAGTACCTGGGACCGCCTCACTACTCGTTCAACGAGGCCGAGGAGAACGACGAGGTGGGCGTGGCGACCGGCCTGGCATGGACCGAGTCGGGCGGCGATACGCTGTCCATCGAGGTCAGCGTGCTGCCGGGCAAGGGCAACCTGCTCCTCACCGGGCAACTGGGTGACATCATGCAAGAGTCGGCCCAGGCCGCCCTCAGCTATACCCGCTCGCGCTCTGAGGAGCTCGAGCTGGAAGACCTGGATTTCGACAAGATCGACATCCACATCCACGTCCCCGAGGGCGCCGTACCCAAGGATGGCCCTTCGGCAGGCATCACCATCGCCACCGCGCTCATCTCGGCGCTCACCGGGCGCCCCGTGATCCACGATGTGGCCATGACGGGCGAGATCACCCTGCGCGGGCGGGTGTTGCCCATTGGCGGCGTCCGCGAAAAGCTCCTGGCAGGCCACCGGGCCGGCATCAAGACGATGCTCCTGCCGCGACGCAACCAGCGCGACATGTCCGAGATCCCCGCCCGGCTGCGCCGCCGCATGAAGCTGATCTTTGTGGATTCCATGGATCAGGTGCTGCCCGTGGCGCTCTCGCCCGACGTGGATCCCTCCGCCCGCATCGCCCAGCTATACGACTGACACAACCGGATCGAGCAGTAAACCAGGGCCCATGATGCATGCATCATGGGCCTGTGCAATCCGGGCTCCTGGCGCGCAACGTTTCCCCGGCGCCTGCGTAGAGCAGGTAACACTGCACGAGGGGGTATTGCCATGCGAAACAGGGGCTCGCTGTACGTCGGTCTATTGCTGATTTTGGTGGGGTTGATGTTCCTGTTCATCGAGGGGGCGGCGCGTACCATGCAGCCCCTCGGCGTCTCGCTCGGCTGGAGCAATCTCTGGCCCCTGCTGCTGGTGATGGTGGGCCTCGCCTTTTGGCTGCCGCTGTTCGTATGGTCAGAGCGCCGGAGCGAACTGGCGGGCCTGGCGATTCCCGCCACCCTGTTCACCGCCAATGGCCTGATACTGCTCTATACGGCCATCACCGGCAACTGGGCGGCGTGGGCCTACCTGTGGACTTTGGAGCCGCTTGCGTTGGGGCTCTCGTTCCTGGTCCTCTACTATTTGACCAACCGCCACAAAGCCCTGGCCGTGGTAGCGGCGTTCTTTATCGCCGTCGGCGGGTTCCTTTTCCTGATCTTTGCCTCGGCGTTTGGCGGTATGGTGGCGATTCTCGTCCCCCTCCTCTTGATCGCCGCCGGTCTGATCCTCCTGTTACGCGGCAGCCTATTTCGGGGGGATCGACCGCCCGATGATCGACGCGAGTACTAGAGGGCGTTAGCGGACCCGAATGGCGCCGACGCCGCCCTCGACCCGTAGCAGGACGTTGCCGACGCCCTGCACATGGTACTCGTCATTGACGCGCTCGAATCGATCGTCCACTCGCACGGTGCCCAGCCCGCCCTCCACCTGAACCTGGGCGCCGGCGCCGGCCGGGATCTCGATGGTCA
>SKRJ01000032.1 GCA_007118555.1 Anaerolineae bacterium
ACATGGAGGTGCCGCTCATGCTGGTGCCGCCCGTGCCGGTCCCCATCTGTGCGGCAAAGATGGCAACGCCTGGTGCGGCTACCTCGGGCTTGAGCGCCGAGTCATAGCCGCGCGGACCACGGGAGCTAAAGACCCCGATGTGATCCGCCGGCGTATAGGGGTCAGGCACGGCGATAACGTCATCTTCGGCGCTCACCACAACGGTCTCGCCATCGGCCGGGATCAGGTTCAGGCCATCCTGCTGATGAAGCGATGCCGCCGGAATGACCACCGGATCACCACCCATCACGTTGAGGCCGGGTGCATTGTTAAAGATCAGAGCCCCCAACGCGCCCAACTCGGCCGCGTTGTTGACTTTGATGCTAAAGGCACACACACCGCGGCTGATCAGCGCGATTTGGCCTGCCAGGGCGTCGTCTGCGATGCCGTCGATTTCGCACAACAGATTGTCGGCTGCTCCCGCCAGATTCCCCACATAGCCCAGGGTCGCTGTTACAGCCTCGGTGTAGCGTCCTGTGCCCTCGTCAAAGGCGGGTGGCTGGTAGATGATATTGGTCTGGGTGATGTACGGCGTATCGACCACATTCACCGTAGGGCCGGTGGCAAAGCCAGTGGTGGTCGCCGCTACGGAGAGCACCTTGCTGGCGGTGGCAGGCGAGCCTGTGATATAGCTGCTATTCCCGGCGTTGCCCGCCGATGCCACGACGACAATGCCGGTGGCTGCAGCGGCGTCGGAGGCCCTTACGCTGGGATCCGCATGATCCTCCGTGCCAAAGTTGGCGCCCAACGACATGTTGATGACCTGCGGACTACCGGTGAGCATGTAACTGATGGTGGCCCACTCGAGGGCATCGATGGTCAGGGCCGTGCTGCCGGCCTGGCCAAATACCTTGAGGGCCATCAGCTGCGCGCCGGGGGCGGCGCCACTGCCGATATCGCCAGCCGTGAAGCCAGCCGCGATCGAGGCCACATGGGTGCCGTGGCCGTGCTCGTCGATGGGGTTGGGGTTGGGATCGGGAACGCGGGTGCAGATGCCCGCTGCCTCGTCCGCCGGCGGGCAGCCCGCATGGTACAGGGTGCCGGCAAAGTCATAGCCCCCAACCACCTTGGCGGTGGGGAACAGGGCAGGATCGATCACATTGGGATCGATGTTGGCAAAGTCCTGCGGATCTCCACTGCCACCCAGGGCGGCGTGTGTATAGTCGATGCCGGTGTCGATGATGGCGATGACGATGCCCTCGCCATCCACATCCAGCTCTTGCCAAACTTCGGGGGCATTGATGAGGGGCACACTGGCGGCCAAAGCAGGCTCGTGGATAGGTGCGCGGTGCACTGCCTTGACGCCCGGCAGCGCCGCCAGATCGCTGATGCGGTTGGCGGGCACCAGAGCCTGGATGCCGTTATACACGTGGGCATAGCGCGAGATCTCTTGTGTGACCAGGTTCGCCGCCGTGGCCGCCTGCATCACCGCGTTCTGGGCGGCGTCCAACTGGGCAGCGCGATTCTGTATGGCGCCCGTGATCTCCTCGGCGGACATGACGCCGGGGGCCTCCTGCAGCTCGGCATACAGAATGGCGGCTGGCTCCTGCTCCAGCTCGATGATCACCAGAATGTCATGGTCCACGAAAGCTTGGAGCGCATGGGGCACCTGCCCCGTGAGGGCGACAAACTCTTCCGCCGTCATGCCATCGGCAAACAGCGCCTGAATCTCTTCGGGGACCGGTTGCGGTTCGCGCTCCCTATCCTGCCGGGTCGGGCGATCCACGATCTCGAACATATCGACCTGTTCTGCCGCCAGGTGTATGGGCATCATGGACGCCAGCAGCGCGAGCAGCACAAACAGGATCAGAACACGGGTTTTGGACTTATACATTCTGGACATGGGTCTTCCTTTCTCTGCGACAAATGATGTCCCGCAGCCACTCGAGCGATCAGGCAACGACCTGTGACAAGGCAGCAGCAGGAGCCTTCAGTGCCTGCCTTGTGCAAACTGGAGCAAGTATAGACAACAATCAGACGCCGCGCAAGCGCTAGAGCGTCCAATTGAGAGACAAAGCGCGATACACAAGGCTTGACGCTGCCCGAATCTGATGCTATCATCCCGTCGTGAAATCGTTAGCCGGCAAATTGTCTGCCACTCGACACAGAGGAGTCTGCCAATGTCAAGCTGGATGCAGGGTGATGTCAGCACCAACGGTATGCGCATGCACTATTATCGTACGGGCGGCGACAAGCCTCCCCTGGTCTTGTGCCACGGGTTCTCTGACAATGGCCTCTGTTGGACGCGCGTAGCCGACGCGCTCGAGGCAGACTATGACGTGATCATGATCGATGCTCGCGGACATGGCCTGTCTGACGCGCCCGAGGGCGAATATGGTCCCCAGGCCATGGCAGCCGACGTGGCGGGGCTGATCGAGGCGCTGGAACTGGGGCGCCCAATGGTCATGGGCCACTCGATGGGCGGCGCCACCACGCTGAACCTGGCCGCTGACTATCCCGAGTTGGTGAGCCGCGCGATTTTGGAGGATGCTGGCGCATATCAGATCCCTGCGCCCACGGACGACGCGCCGCAGCGGAACAACCTGGCCGTTTGGGCGGAGGAGATGCAGTCCAAGACCCTTGAAGAGATCATGGCCATGGGCCGCGAGGATTCGCCCGAGTGGGACGAGATCGAGTTTGGTCCCTGGGCCGCGGCCAAGCTACAGCTCCGGGCCGAGGCCATGGGCGTGCGGGCTCGCCCCCGACCGCCCTGGCGCGAGGTCTTTGGCAGGGTGCAGTGCCCCCTGTTGCTGATTACCGCCGACAACGACAAGGGCGCGATTGTGACGCCGGAGAATGCGGCCGAGGCCGCCCGCATTAACGACAAGGTAGAGGTGGTGCATACTCCCGGCGCCGGTCACAATGTCCGCCGCGAGCAGTTCGAGCCGTTCATGGACGCCGTGCGCGAGTTCCTGGACAGAGGCTAACGCATGCTCCTGCACACGGCCGCTCTCCCGGGTGGCCGTGTCTCTCTTTTTGCTGGCAGGAGTTGGCAGTACGCCCAGATCGGTAGACGCCGGTTTGACAGGAGGTTCGTGTCTGCCTATCATTTGGTCGGCTAAAGATTAGCTGGCCAAATATAGTTTCGCGTTGAAAGGAGTCTGTGATGGCAGAGTGGACCCAGGGAGACGTGCTGACCAATGGCATCCGCATGCACTATTACCGCACCGGCCATGGCGACAAGCCGCCTCTGGTGCTTTGTCACGGTGGCTCGGACAGCGGCCTCTGCTGGAGCCCGGTGGCCCGTGCGCTGGAGGACGAGTACGACATCATCATGATCGACGCCCGCAATCATGGGCTCTCCGAGTCGCCCCGGGGCGATAGTGGACCCCAGGATCAGAGCGAGGATCTGGCGGGCTTGATCCGCGCCCTGGTCTGGAGCGCCCGACGGTCATGGGGCACTCGATGGGCGGCGGCGCGGCGCTGCAACTGGCGGCCAATCACCCCGACCTGGTGGGGCGGGTGATCCTGGAGGACTCGGGGGCCGTGGATTTCGACCCCGCGCGCTTTACGTCCGAGACCCGCGCCCGTATGTTCGAGTGGATGCGCGGCCTCAAGAACAAGAGCCGCGAGGAGGTCATGGCCATGGGACGTGAGCAGTCTCCCACCTGGTCGGAGGAGGAGCTGGGCCCCTGGGCCGACTCGAAGTTGCAGGTGAATGTGGACGCCATGTCCCGCTATACGCCGGTGTCCGAGCCGTGGCGTGAGGTATTCGCCCGGGTCCAGTGTCCGCTGCTGCTCATCATCGCGGACAACGACCGGGGAGCGATGGTTACCACCGAGCTGGCGGAGGAGGCCACGCGCCTGAACTCCAACGTGCGCTTTGTGCACGTGCCGGGTGCGGGCCACAACATCCGCCGTGAGAACTATGGGGCGTTCATGGAGGCTGTGCGTGCGTTCTTGGCCGAGGGCTGACCTGGCAGCGTACATGGGCTTGTCCTAAGGGGGCGCCTCGATGGGGGCGCCTCTCGGCTACAGGGACATGACAGGGAGGTAGCATGAAAGACACTGTGATTCTCGACCCGTCGTTTCGAGCCATGGCCAACATCCTGACCGAGCAGGATCTGGCGCGGATGCGCGCCGTCGCCGAGATCGCCTGGGCGCGGGACGAGCCGATGCCCGTCGCCGAGATCGAGGCCGTGCGCGAGGAGGTGGCCGTCATCATCACCGGCTCCTGGCGCTATGGGGATGTGGGCCGCTTTCCCGGGCTGCGGGCCATCATGGAGGTGGGCGGCGGGTTTCCTTCGCCCGATGCGCTGGACTATGGCCGCTGTTTTGCCAGCGGCATCCGGGTGCTCTCCTGCGCGCCCGCCTTTGGGCCCGCCGTGGCCGAGATGGGCCTGGGGCTGGCCATCGCCGCCGCCCGCCAGATCGCCTGGACCGACCGCGCTTTTCGAACCGATGAGCCCCACTGGAGCCACACGCAGTTCGAGACCGAGATCGGCACCCCCTTTACCCTGTATGGCAAACAGGTGGGATTCATCGGCTATGGCGGGCTGGCCCGCGCCCTGCAGCCGCTGCTGGCGCCCTTTGGCTGCCCCATCCAGGTCTATGATCCGTGGCTCACCGAGGCGTACCTGCGGCAGCACGGCGTGACGCCGGTGGATCTGGAAACGCTGCTGGCCACCTCGCGGGTGATCTTTGTGCTGGCGGTGCCCAGCGCGACGAACCGTGCGCTGCTGGACGCGGAAAAACTGGGGCTGATCCACAGCGACGCTGTGTTCGTGCTGCTCAGCCGGGCGCACCTGGTGGATTTCGATGCCCTCACCGAGCTGCTGCTGGCGGGCCGTTTTCGCGCTGCCATCGACGTCTACCCCCAGGAGCCGCTGTCGCAGGATCATCCGATCCGCCGGGCGCAACATGCGGTGCTCACGTCGCACCGGGCCGGCGCCATCGGCGAGGCCCTGCTCAACATTGGGCGCCTCGTGGCCGACGACCTGGAGGCGATCTGTCAGGGCAGGGTGCCCTTTGCCATGCACGTGGCCCAGCCCGAGTTTATCCGGGCGCGGGGCTAGCCTCGAGTTACATAGTCCAGATAGCTGTGTTCGCGGGCGACGCTATAGTGCGCGACCTGGGCCTGCGGGGCGCCCTTGGGCCGCCGTGTCGTGTGGGTGACGGCGATGCTCTGCGGGTCGGGGCCATCCGTCAGCAGCTCGTCCAGCCCGCGCCCGTCCATCGTCGCGGGTGCCTCGATCCCCAGCAGGTGCAGCACGGTGGGCGCCACATCCACGATGCCACAGGGCACCTCGGAGACGATCCCCTGCTTGATGCCCGCCCCCCAGGCGATCAGCGTGTTGCGCAGGGTGTAGGGGCTGGTGGAGCCGTGGGTGGCGGCCATGCCTGGCGACCCATAGATGGTCCCGGGCACGCCGGTGGTGCTGGGCTCGTTGGTCCAACGGTAAGAGTACATGATCTGGCCCGAGCGGCGATGTCCGCCGCGGGCAGCGCTCTGCGGCAGCGCTCCGGGGCAGGCCTCGGCCAGCTCGTCGGCCACGAACAGGGCGCCGACCCAGGACTGGGCCAGTAGCCACTCGGCGAGGCGGGGCAGCATCCCTTGTGCGCCCTCGGTCAGGTACAGGCTGCAGCCGGCGCATACGACATCGTCCGATGCGGGCCCCGTCTTGAAGCCCGCGGCGATCAACTCGGTCTCCATCTGGATCGCCGGTCCGATGGTGTCAAAGCCGTGGTCGGAGAGCATGAAGCAGGTCAGATCCTGCTCTGTGGCGGCCAGATGCGCGTGCAGGCTCTCGATCTCGGCATCCACGTGGCGCAGCATCTGACACGCCTCGTCCGAGAGCAGCCCATAATGGTGCTGGGCGTGGTCCGGCTCGGTGAGCCAGAGGGTGACTACATCGGGCCTCTGGGCGGGGATCATGAGGTCGCGCAGCGCGCCGATGACGTAACGGTTCCGCGCCACCGAGTCGCTGTCCTCTCTCAGCAGGCGTCTATAGCGCTCCGCGAGCTCGGCCTCGAACCCCGTGGGCCAGGCCACCGCCCAGTTGACGATGGGGCCGGTGACGGTGGGGTTGGTAAGATAGGTGGTGCCGGGGGAGCCAGAGCCGCCCGAGACCATACGGCGGCCCGCCCCGGCCAGAATCTCGCCCAGGGTGGGCGCCATGAGCAGCGGTCCGGCCTCGCTATCGGCCATGGCCTGCAGGGCGCGCCAGTCGGCACAAGAGATGGCGCGTCGCGGATCCAGAGCCGGCACGTACAGCTCGTTGTCCACCAGGCCGTGTTTCGCCGGGTAGCAGCCCGTGCTCAGTGACGCAGCGTTGATGCGGGTGGCGGTGGGCCAAACGGCGTGGCTGGCGCTGCACGTGACGCCCTGGGCGGCCATGCGAGCGAGAAACGGCGTGTGCTCGGGCGAGACCAGATCGGGCCGCAGACCATCCCAGACGACGAGAAGGATCATCGATGCTCATCTCCCTTTCAGGGCGCTATCGAGTGCGTGCGACGGGCAGCGTGCAAGGTCTATGCCGGGCCATGGACAAGCCACGAGGCCCCCGGCGCATATGCCAGGGGCCCCGGGTAGCGCGGCTAGTAGTTCTCGGGCATCAGCTCGTAATACGACTGGGCGTGGCGGCAGGCGGGGCACACGTTGGGTGCCGTGGTGCCCTCGTGCACATAGCCGCAATTGCGGCAGCGCCACTTGACGACCTCGTCGCGCTTGAACACCTTGCCGGTCTGCAGGTTGTCATACAGGGTCAGGTACCGTTTCTCGTGTTCCTCTTCGACCTCGGCGATCTCGTGGAACACCACCTCGACGTTGCGCAAGCCCTCTTCGCGGGCGGTCTTGGCAAACTCC
>SKRJ01000437.1 GCA_007118555.1 Anaerolineae bacterium
AGTGTCGATGTACTCAAGGGTGCATGTATGCTGCTACGACGCGCCGCTCTTCAAGAGGTGGGGCTCTTTGATGAGGGCTACTTCATGTACACCGAAGAGATGGATCTCTGCTTGCGTTTGACGCAGGCCGGCTGGCCGCTCTATTGGGCGCCGGCAGCCAGAGTCATTCACTATGGCGGCCAGAGCACCGCGCAGATCCCTGAAGAGATGTACATCGAGCTGTATCGCAGCAAGATGCGTTTCCATGGCAAGTTCGGTGGGCGTCGTCGAGCGAGCTATTTCCGCGCCCTCTTGTTCAGCGCATATCTGCCGCGCTATCTCTGGTCGCGCATGACACGAGATCGGGATCGCGCTCGACTATACCGACAGCTCTTGCATGAGCTGCCACGCATGTAGAATACTCTGCATCATGCTTTCAATCACCTACATCCTCCTCTCCCGAACCTATGGCATGCATCTGTACACCGCTGATCTGGCGCAGGCGGTGCTGGATGCGGGCGGCAAGGTGCAACTCGTGACTGTGACGGGTTATCCAGCCCATGTGTACGACCCGCGTATCCAAGGTCAGGCGGTCTGGCCCGGCGACGGGGGGACCATGTCGACCGAACCGCTGGTTCGTGGCGGCGTTGGGCATGCGCTTGACGCCGTGCGTGAGACCCGGCCCGATCTGGTGCACATAACCGGTCCCCAATTGCTTGCGCCGCTTCTCATGCGCCGCCTGCGCAGAGTGGGTCTCCCCGTGGTGCACACGGTCCACGATCTGGAGCCGCATCCGGGCGCGGTGTATGGGCGGCTGCTCCATCTCTGGAACAGGAGCGTTATTGCCGGGGCCGACCTCATTCTGGTGCACGGGACGCTGTATCGCCAGCGTCTGCAAGAGAGGGGGATCGAGGCGCAGCGGGTCGCGCAACTCCCGCTTCTGCATCTCTTTTTGGGCCACGATGCGGCCCAGGGCCTGCGGGACCCCGATCTGGATATCGACAGAGAGCCCTTTGCCCTGTTTTTTGGTCGGGTGGCGCGATACAAGGGAGTGGACACCCTTCTGCAGGCCTGGCTTGCACTGGATGGGCGACCCGGTCCATGGCGTCTGGTCATTGCAGGCCCGGGAGATGGACAGGCTGAGCCTGTGGGTGCTTTGCCATCGAACGTCGAGCGTCGCAACCGTCTCGTCAAAGATGCAGAGGCAATCGATCTCTTTACGCAGAGCAGCGTGCTCGTGCTACCCTACACCGGCGCCACACAGTCGGCGCTGATTCCCGCCGCCTACTACTTTGGCATGCCGGTGATCGCGACCCGCTCCGGGGCGCTGCCCGAGTATGTGGTGGAGGGCGAGACGGGCTGGCTCGTGCCCGAGAACGATGATGCGGCGCTGGCACAGGCTCTCGGCGAGGCGCTGGGCGATCCGGAGCGCTGCTGCAAGATGGGGGCCGCCGGTCGTGCCTGGTACGATCAAGAGAGGACGCGCGAACGCGCTCAACTGTTCCAGCTCTACCAACGATTGGCGCGAGGAGAGTCATGAGGGGCTTGAGTTCCGCAGACGAGTCTGTTCGAGAATCCGCACGACAGAGCAGAGGCCCAAGGGTCTCCAGAAGGATATCACCGGCGTTTGCATCCGGAATCGAGGCTCAATCATGGCACGTATTCTCTTTTTGACCCAGGTGTTGCCCTATCCGCTCGACGCGGGCCCCAAGATGCGGGCCTATTTCGTCCTGCGGCAGTTGGCCAAGTCACATGATGTGACCGTCGTTTCCTTTGTGCGCCCCGAAGACGCGTCCGAGTCGGTGTCTCACCTGGCCTCATTCTGCCAGAGCGTGCACACCGTTCCGATGGTGCGGTCACTGGCCCTGAATGTGCGCGCCGTGGCCAAGGCAACGGTCAGTGGCCTGCCGGCGATTATCGTGCGCGACGAGATCCGGTCCATGCAGCGCCGGATTGCATACCTTGTGCGCGACGTTGGTTTTGATGCCGTACACGCCGACCAGACCTCCATGGCCCAATACGCCCTCTATGCGCGACGCGTGGCCGATCCGTCGCGCCGCCCACGTATCGTGTTTGACGTGCATAACGCCCTGCATCGCATCTATGGCCAGATGCGGGCCGACGAGCCCTCCCTGCCACGCAGGCTCTACCTGGTCCGTGAGCGGGCTGCCCTAGAGCGCTATGAACGCCAGCTATGGCCCCGGTTCGATGGCGCCGTCTTTGTGACGGCCCAGGATCGAGCGGCCCTGGGCGCACCGCCGGAGGACCGGGCGGGCTTGACGACCATCCCCATCTGCGCTGCGACGGAGGATCGCGCGCTGGTGACACAGGTGCCCGATCCCAAGCTGGTGCTGCACATGGGCACCATGTTCTGGCCACCGAACGCCCAGGGCATGCTCTGGTTTGCTCGCAGCGTGTGGCCCCGCGTGCTGGAACAGGTGCCCGAGGCGCGTCTGGCAGTGATCGGGCGCCATCCGCCCGAAGCCCTTGTGGCTCTGAATGCCGATTCCAGCATCGATGTCCTGGGCTATGTGGACGACCCCGCGCCCTACCTGGCGCAGACCGCGGCCTTTATTGTGCCGCTCCATGCCGGCGCGGGAATGCGCGTCAAGATCCTGGATGGATGGTCCTGGGGGCTTCCTATCGTGACCACGAGTCTGGGCGCCGAGGGAATCGACGTAACGAATGGGGCCGATGCGCTGGTTGCCGATGATCCCGCGGCCTTTGCCGACGCCGTCATACGGCTCTTGCAGGAGCCGGGATTACGCCAGCAACTGCGCGACGGCGGTCACAATATGGCGCTGACGGCGTACAACTGGCAGAGGCGCTATGAGGATTGGGATCGCGTGTACAGCGAGGTCTTGGGTTCGTGAGGAGCGGCGGAGCTTGCGATGAGTGGCTTGGATTGCCATAGCCGGTTCACAGATCGTCGGCGTTATTGCGAGCATGGGTGCTTGTTTTTCGCATGAGGAGCACCCAAATGCGTCAGAATCGTGTACGATAAGTGTGGCCGCCGGTATGGGTTGGTTCTGACTCGAGGAGATAGAGCTATATGACACGAGTGCTTTCCATCATCGGGACGCGCCCCGAAGCCATCAAGATGGCGCCCGTGATCCGTGCGCTGAGCGCCCGGGCGCAAGCGATGGAGAGCGTGGTGTGCTCGACGGGGCAGCATCGTGAGATGCTGCGGCAGGTGCTCGAGCTGTTCGAGATCACACCCGACATCGATCTCGATCTGATGACGCCGGGTCAAACGCCGACGCAGGTGGCGGCGCGCCTGCTCGAACGCCTGGAGCCCGTGCTTCACGAGGTCAGGCCCGACTGGGTCCTCGTGCAAGGCGATACGACCACGGTGATGGCGTCGGCCATTGCGGCCCATCACGCCCACATCGCCATCGGCCATGTGGAAGCAGGTCTGCGCACCGGCGATCGATGGAACCCTTTCCCCGAGGAGATGAACCGGGTGTTGACCGATCACCTCAGCGATCTGTGCTTTGCGCCCACCGCGGGCGCGCGAGAGGCGCTGTTGCAGGAGGGGATCGCTGACGAGCGCATCCTGGTGACGGGCAATACCGTGGTGGACGCGCTCCAGAGCATCTGCGCCACCATCGGCGCGGGCGAGGCAGCGGGGATTATGCCGCTGGCTGATGGGCATCCAGTTCTGGATGGCGCCGATCTCGTGCTGGTGACGGCCCACCGTCGCGAGAGCTTTGGCGAGCCCCTGGCGCGCATCTGTCGCGCACTGCGCGAGCTCGCCCTGGCATCGCAGGGGCGCTGGCACCTCGTTTATCCGGTGCATCCCAACCCCCAAGTGCGGGGCCCTGTCTACGAGGCGCTGGATGGGATCGAGGGCATCACGCTGATCGAGCCCCTGGACTATGTTTCGCTGGTGAGCCTGCTCCAGAGGAGCAAGCTGGTGCTGACCGACTCGGGCGGTATCCAGGAAGAGGCGCCGACCTTTGGCGTGCCCGTGTTGGTGCTGCGCGAGACCACCGAGCGCCCCGAGGGCGTAACGGCGGGCGTGGCGCGGCTGGTGGGTACCGATGCCGAGCGCATTGTAGATAGCGCGCTGCGCCTGCTCACCGATGCGGCAGCCCATGCGACCATGGCCCGAGCCGCCAATCCCTATGGCGATGGACACGCATCCGAACGTATTGTCGATGCGATACGCCAACGTGAGCCGCGTTTGACCGTTGCCGGGACCTGATGCCGGGCAGCGATAGAATCAATTGATGGAGTAAGTCAGCATGACCTTTGCCGATGATATCACCGTGGAAGAGTCCCTGCGGGACGTCCGCGAGAAGCGTCTGCTGTTGGGCGAGTACGATCGCTGGTTGATCGATAAAGTACGGCCCTATCTGGGCCGACGTCTGTGGGAGGTGGGCTGTGGCTGGGGCAATGTCGTGCTCAGGCTCATGAACGCTCTGATCCCCGCCCTGCGCCGCGTCGAGGCGCTTGTCGAACCAACCTCTGGAGCGTTCCTTTTGGCGGTGGGCCGATGACATCACGCAAGGTTCTGCTCGGGTTCCTCGTTCTCGGCGTGTTGATCAGGCTGGCCGTGGCCGTGTATCTGGGCAGTGAGATCGACGCTCCGCCCATGCTCACCGATCAGCGATCGTATAACGCCTTGGGCGCTCGCCTGATCGAAGGGCATGGCTTTTCCTTTTCTGTCGGTTGGTATCCGTTTACCCCACCAGAGACCCCTACGGCTCACTGGTCGTACCTATACTCTATCTTTGTGGCGGCGATCTATGCATTGGTCGGTCCCAACGTGCTGACCGCTCGCCTGGTCCAGGCTGTCTTGGTTGGCTTCTTGCTCCCCTATGCCGTGTACCGTCTGGCCCAACGCATCTTTCCAACACGGCCACAGGTCGCCTCCTGGGCCTTGCTCCTGACCGTCTCCTATGCCTACTTTATCCTCTATGCGGCGACACTGATGACCGAGTCCCTCTACATCATCGCTCTGGTCTGGTCATTGACCGTGGCGCTGGAGATCGAGGGGCACTTGCGGCAGGGGCGACGCCTGCCCGCGCGCCTGCCGTGGGAGTTTGGCCTGAGCCTGGCATTCGCCGCCCTGTTGCGGCAGTCGATCCTGCCCTGGCTGCCGGTGCTCTTTCTCTGGCTGCTGTGGCGCGGATGGCGTGGTCTGGGGGCCGCCGAGCCACGCGGTGACGGATCGCGAGAGACCGCCGAGGCTGTCTCTTCCGTGGGTCGGTTCACGCACAACACCGTCGTGCCGCTGGTAATAGCCGGCGTCATGGTCGTCGCCTCCATCGCGCCCTTTACCGTCCGAAACTATATGGTATACGACTCTTTTCTGCTGCTCAACTCCAGCACTGGCTATGCTATGTACTCGGCACAGCATCCGATGCATGGCTATCGGTTTAGCGAGTTTGCGGCGGCCCCGCTGCCGGAGGATCTGGTGGGGCAGGGGCTGAACGAGGCTCAGCTCGATAGCGAGCTGCTACGGCGGGGTTTCCAGTTCGTCCTCGATGAGCCGGTGCGCTATCTGCGCCTCTCACTCAGCCGCGTGCGGGCCTATCTCTCGGTGCTGCCGGGCGAGGAGACCAGCACCCTGCATGCTGTGGGACGAATCGTGGGCTTTGGCGCCTATGCACCCCTGATGCTCTATGGCTTTTATCTGGCCATGCGTGCGTCTGGTCTGCGTACCCAACTGGCTTTGCCGATGCTCTTTGTCCTGTTCTACAGCGTGCTGCACATTCTGACCTGGGCCATGGTCCGCTACCGACTTCCGGTGGATGCCGTGGCCATGCCCTTTGCGGCGCTGGCGGTGCAGGATATCTGGGTGCGCCTGCCCTGGGCGAGAGTATCACGCGGAGAGGCTGTGCAGTGGCAGACGCCCCACGGGACGGGCAAACCGTCGCCCTAGTCGGCCCAAGGACGTGTCGCAGGCCGATGGTTCACAAACGACCGTCACCGAGAGGTGCCCCGTGGGCATAGGCTCTGCGCCGTTGCGCGCGGCCCTAGGGCATGCCTGTCACGATCGGCAGGTAGGTATAGTCGAGCAGCATCCCCTGTAGCGTCTCAAAGGCCGCCAGAACGTCCAACGCCCCAAACTCGCAATGGCCGTGACCGTCACGAGCAAAATGCCTGTAGAAGGCCGTCCTTCCCGCCGCGATGACCTTTTCCTCATACATGGGCGCATGCCAGTAGGGGACGATGAAATCGCCTGTCTCGTGCAAGGTCACCAGAGGCCGGGCCAGCGCACCGGTGGTCCGGTAAAAGGCCTCCATCTCGTCGATGGCTGCCTGCTCGGCCGCGATGCGCGCCACGCCTGCATTCAGCGCCGCATCATCTTTAGAGCCCGAGTAGATCCGCGTCATGTTGTCATACGGTTGGCCGCCCAGCTTTTGCTTGGCATCCTCTGTCGCAAAGACGTTATACCAGAGCAGCCGCTCAATTGCCTCGGTGCTATCCGGGAGCTCGAACTCGAAAGGCGAAGCTCCGGTGACGACGAGAAGCTGCGTGACCAGATCCGCATTTTCCGCATCGGTAATCTGCGGCTCGATCACGTTGGCATAGTGCGTGTCCCAGTTCTCCTGGAGCTCAGGCGGGATGTTGACCGGGTCGCCTGGCATAAGGTCAGGAAAAAAGTAGTCGAACACGACGCGCAAGTCCCCAAAGTAGTTGACCTGCTCTCGAAAGCTCCCATAAGGGCCACACAGGGCCAGCCCACCATCGAACACCGCCGAATGCCGTTCCACCGCCAGCGTGGTGATCAGCCCGCCCTCGGAGACGCCCGCCAGTAGCACGCGTTGGGGTGGGGTCTCGTGCGCAGCAAAGATGTCGACCAGATCGACAAGATCGGCTACGGCAGGCAGGACCGCGAGCCCATTC
>SKRJ01000090.1 GCA_007118555.1 Anaerolineae bacterium
GAGGTGATTGCCATCGGGCCGGAGGATACGGCGACATTCCGCTGCTATGCCGAGCAAGAGTCGCTACCCTTTGTGGGCATCCCCGACCCGCAGGGGCAGGTACGCGAGCTGTACGGCCAGGAGGTCAAGCTCCTCAAGCTGGGACGCATGCCGGCCCAGGTGCTGGTGGACAAGGAGGGCGTGATTCGCTTTGCCCACTATGGCGAATCCATGCGCGATATCCCCAAGAACCAGGAGATCCTGGGCCTGGTCGACGAGCTGGGCCTGTCCTAGAGCCAGCGCCTCCCCAGCCGCCAGACGCCTTGG
Source organism: Anaerolineae bacterium (assembly GCA_007118555.1). Taxonomy (GTDB): domain Bacteria; phylum Chloroflexota; class Anaerolineae; order UBA1429; family UBA1429; genus UBA1429. Next base: position 307 of record SKRJ01000090.1, read on the forward strand.
AGCCCGACGGTTCGGAGGCGCCTCCGGGGCCTAGCGATAGAGCGCCTCGTAGAGGGCATAGCTCGCATAGATGATCCGCACGTAGGCCTTGGACTCGGCGATATAGATCATCTCATAAAACAGATCATGGTCCTCGATCGGCTCGCCGTGGGTGAGCCGGTTGAGGTTGCCCGGCCCCGCGTTATAGCCCACCAGCGCCGCCACCCAGTCACGCTCATGCATGCGCAGCAGATTGGCCAGGTAGTAGACCCCAAAGCGCACGCTGACCTCGGGCCGGTAGAGCAGCTCGTGGCGATAGCCCGCGGTCTCGCCCAGTTGCTGGGCGATCCAGGTGCCGGTGTCGGGCATCACCTGGGTCAGCCCGGTGGCCCCGGCCCAGGAGACGGCAAAGCGGTCAAAGCGGCTCTCCTGCCGCACGAGGGCCATAAAGAGCAAGGGATCCACGCCCTGCCGGTTTCCCTCGGCGCTGACCAGCGCGCCATAGGCGACCGGATGGGTCAGGCGCCGTAGCGCCGCCGGGGCTGCGGCAGCCCCGGCCGTGCGCCCCAGGGCAGCCAGGCGCTCGGCGGACTGGATCATCACCGGGTAGAGGCCCCTGTCCTGGGCGCGTTGCGCCAGGGCGACCAGAGCCCACGGCTCGTCGACGACTTGCGAGTAGAGCAGGCGGTAGACGGCCACGGCATCCTGGTTCCAGCCCAGTTTCATGAGAGTATCACCCCGTTGGGCAAAGGTGCGACCGCTCAGGTCGGGCGGGCTTCCTGCCCCGGCCCACGACTGCACCCAGGCGGTGATCTCGGCCCACTGACTAGCATCCACCGCCACGGCCCCTGGATCAAAGAGTGCCTCGTCGGGCAGCCGAATCGCGCGCCCGTTCAGCAGATCCCGCGCGCGCAGGCCATAGTAGCTCTCCGGCGCGGCCGACTGGGCGGCCTGCCAGTGGGTGCGAGCGGTCTCGCCATCGCCCTGGGCCTGGGCTACCTTGCCCAACCAGGTGAGGCGCCGGGCGCGCTCCAGACTGGACGGGGAGCGCCCGAGGGCGTCCTCCAGCATCGTGCGCGCACGCTCCCAATCCTGCATGGCATAGGCCACGATGCCCTCGCGCACGCGGGCCTCGTCGGCGCGTGCATCGTTGGGGTATCCCTCATGGATGCGGCGATGGATGTCGGCGGCCACGGGCCAGTTGCGCAGCCGCTCGGCGGCGTCGGCCGCCAGCGCCAGGGCCTCGGGCGCGCGGGCATGGTCGGGATGGCGGGTGGCGAAATCGGCATAATGCGAGGTCGCGTCCTGGCCGCGGAGCAGTTGCGAGCGCGCGCGATGCATCCAGGCATCAGCGGCCAGGGCATGCTCGGGATGCTCGACGATGACGGTCGTAAACTGGGACATGGCCTGTTCGTGCTCGCGGCGGCGCTGGTGCGCCAGCCCGAGGAAATAGTGCACCCGAGGCAGATCATCGCCCCCATTGTTCAGATGCCGATGCAACACCTCGATGGCCTGCTCAAAGCGCCCCGCATGGTAGTAGATCTCGCCCCGCTGGCGATCGTTGACCACGCTGATGCCCCATTCGTCGAGCATCTGCAACGCCAGATAGGCGGCCCGGGTATCGCCCAGGTCACGCACGACGCCCTGGAGCACGGCGACGGCCTCATCCTGGCGACCGGCCTCGTGGAGGGTCTCTCCTCGACGCTGGGTGATCAGGGCCCGATAGCTGTGAATGGTGGAAAAGGACAGAATCTGCTCATAGGTAGCCAGCGCGCCTGCATAATCACCGATCGTGCGCTGCAGAGCGGCCTGCTCCTCGAGCACGGCGGCGCGACGGGAGACGGGCAGTTGCGCCCAGGGCATATCGGCCAGCACCGCCAGGGCGCTCTCCTCGCGACCCAGTGCCGTGTAGGCGGCTGCCATGCGAGGCCGCACATAGGCCTCGGCGGCCCGATTCAGCGCCAGATGGCCCCGATAGGCCTCGATCGCCTCCTCCCACCGGCCCAGGCCCTCGTGGGCCACGGCCAGCAGGCCCAACGCCTCGGCGCGGGTGGCGTCAGAGACCTCGTCCGAGAGCAGTCCATTCAGGCAGTCCAGCGCCTCGGCGTGGCGCCCCTGCTCGATATAGGCTCGCGCCAGCTCGGTGTGCGCTTGGGCGCGCTCCTGAGGGTCGGTTACGCCGAGGAGCCCTTCCAGGGCCACAATCGCCGCGTCATAGCGGCCCTCTCGCACTGCGCCGTGGGCCTGGGATAGCTGCGCGACCGCCTCCGCCGCGGGGATTGCCGTGGGCTCGACGGTGGGTTCCGGCGTGGGTTCCGGGCTGGGCGTCACCGTCGGCGTTGGCGATGGCTCGGCCGTCGGGGTCAGAGTCGCCGTGGGCTCGGCCGTGGCGGTGGGCTGCGGCGTCATGGTGGGGAACGGCGTGGGAACCGTCGTAGGCGTCTGGAGCGAGACCACGGAGGTTGGCGCGATGAACGCGACCTCCTCCGCGGGGGCGTCACACGCCACCAGCAGCGCAAACAGTGCGACGGCGACCCAAAGCAGCCGTGATAGCCTCATCCTTCCCCCCGTGTCGCTGTCGGTGCAATCACTCGGATGCGATGCGCGATTCGTGTCCGGGCGGTCCTGCGGTGCGTTCGCGCCCTCTACTATATGCCTGGCGACCCAGGCTCCAAAGCGGCGAGGGATGTATCGGGTCGAATGGCCCTGGCAAAGGATGTAGCGGATACAGGTCGCCCCCTGGCCATGGCGCATGAGGGCGCGTATACTGGGCATAACAGGTCTATCTTGCAAGAGCGTCGATCGGTACGAGAGGAGATAGCCATGAGTCGCATCCATATCGGGACGTCGAGCTGGTCGGATTTCCAGTCCTTTTACCCCGAGGATCTGCCCTCGAACCAGCAGATCACCTACTATGCTCAGCGCTTTACGTTGGTCGAGATCAACTCGACGTTCTACCGCCTGATGCCCACACGCAATTACGAGCTGTGGGCCGAGCGCACGCCCCCCGGGTTCGTCTTTGACGTCAAGCCGTTCCGGCAGCTCACCTTTCACGACCGGGACGAGCCTCCTACCGAGGAGACGCACGTCGCGTTCCGCCGCTCGGTGCAGCCGCTGCGCGATGCCGTTAAGCTGGGGGCGCTGCATTTCCAGTTTGCGCCCTGGGTCAAGCAGAGCGATGACAACCTGGACTATATCGTGTCGCTGCGCGAGCTTTATCCCGACGACGCCCTGTCCATCGAGTTTCGCCATCGCAGTTGGTACGACGACCCTGACGCCTACAGCGAGTTGGTGAGCGCGCTGCGGGAGGCCTCCATCGGACTCACCGTGGTCGACGAGCCGCAGGTGGGCTCGGGCACGGTGCCCACGGTAGTGGACGTGACCGCGACCAACCTGGCCCTGGCGCGGCTGCACGGTCGCAACACCCAGACCTGGTACGGGCGCTTTGACAACGCAGCCAAGCGCTTTGACTATCTGTACAGCGAGGAGGAGCTGCGCGAGTGGGCGCCCAACGTGCAGGCCATGGCCGAGGCGGCCGAGGCCGTGCATGTGCTGTTCAACAACAACTATAACGATTATGCGCTGGAGAATGCCCGGCAGATGCGCATGATCCTGCGCGAGGAGCTGCCCGACGCCGAGATCGTTGCCGCGCCGGACGAGGACGACTGATCCGCAGCACGGAACCTATGGCATCGGACGCCCGGCGCCCAGCTCCATGGCGCGGTCAGTGATGTCGTTCAGGATCAGGCGCGCCAGTTCCTCGCCATAGGCACTGAGCACAGGGAGCGCCGAGGCATCGTCCATGGCGATGGGCTGGTGCAAATCGACCTGAAAGCGGCGGAAATCCAGATCCTGGAAAAAGGTATCGACCAGGTGCACCTGCTGGTCAGTGGCCGAGTCCATAAAAGCCCCCAGAATGCGCGGGAGCCAGTCCCAGGCCCACCAGCGATTGGCCCGGCTGACATCGTGGGCCACGGGGACGCGGCCGGTCCCCAGGCTCAGCAGAGTCGTCTCGGCGGGGTCCCACCCCAGCTGAAACAGCAGCTCGTAGGCCGCCACATAGACGGGGTTGGCGTAAGAGCCTACGCCACCATCGATGTAGCGCCCCTCGACGATGGGAAAGTAGGTGGGCACCGCGCTCGAGGCCAGCACCGCCTTGACCAGCGACCAGTCGGCATAGTCGGGCTTGTAGGGCTTGATAAAGCGGGTGCGGTTCTCCAGCAGGTCAAAGGCGGTGATCACCACGTCGATGCGCGGTGACCGCCCCCACAGATCCCCCAGGGTGAGATCGCCCAGATGGGCCTGCAGCGCTTGCTTGAGCGGCCGCTGGGGATAGCGGTAGCGAAAGAGTGGCCACAGCCGGCTGCGGATCGTCCTGTGAAAGACCATAGGCCCCAGCCCCATGTACAGGGCGTACATCTCGGCGCCGTTGAGCCCGGCGGCGATCCCCGCCGAAAGGACAGAGCCGGTGGAGGTGCCGGCGGCCAGATGAAAGATCTCTGGCGCCCCCTGCCCCAAATGCTCTTCGAGGATGGACAGGGCCCGGGCCACCATCACCCCCTTGATACCACCCCCGTCGATGGCGATAGCGACGTTTTGGCGAAAAGGTTTCATGGCATAGACCTCTGCATCTGGCGTATTGGTAACCTTGTGACGCCTCGAGCCTGTTCTGTCCCCAGTGTAGCACGTCACGTCGCCGACGGCGAGTCTCGCGCCTTGCAGCATTATGTCCCCTTATCGGCCATGAAACAGGTAGCCAAAGGGGCTCGAACCGTGCTATGCTAGAGACACGATCGCACAGCGGGGTCGCCGGGCACGAGGAGTGCGGCCGCGCAAGAGAGGAGGACCCATGACCGTATCACGCATCACCATGGCCCAGGATGGGCCCGAGTTTTCCCGCATCATTCAAGGCCTGGCGAGCTCGATGCGCTGGGGCAAGAGCCCGCAGGAGTTGCTGGAGCATCTGATGGCAGGCCTCGAGCTGGGAGTGACGACCCTGGACATTGCGGCGGCCTATGGCGACGGCCAGGCCGAGATCCTGCTGGGGAAGGCGCTGGCGCTGGACCGCACGGCCCGAGAGCGGTTCGAGATCGTGACCAAGTGCAGCATCGGCACCTGGGACACGTCTCTCTATCACTATGACACCTCCCGGGAGCACATCGAGTGGTCGGTGGACCAGTCCCTGACCAAGCTGCAGACCGATCATGTCGACCTACTGCTGATCCACCGCCCCGACCCACTCATGAACGCCGACGAGGTGGCCGAGGCGTTCCATGCGCTGCGGCAGTCAGGCAAGGTGCTCCACTTTGGGGTGTCCAACCACAACCCCTCCCAGTTCGAGCTCTTGGCCTCACGGCTCGATATGCCGCTGGTGACCAACCAGGTCCAGTTCTCGGTCATGTATATGGACACCTATTTCGACGGCACCCTGGACATGTGCCAGCAGCGGCGCATCTCGCCCATGGTCTGGGGGCCCCTCGGCGGGGGCAAGCTATTCCGCGAAGAATCGGAGCGGGCCGATCGCCTGCGCAGCGAGATGGAGAGCATCGGGCAGGAGCACGAAGCGTCGATCGATCAGGTGGCCCTGGCGTGGCTGCTCAAGCACCCGGCCCGGCTGGTCCCGATCCTGGGCACGGGCAAAAGCGAGCGCGTCAAGAGCGCCACGCAGGCCGAGGGCATCGAACTCTCCCGGGAGCAGTGGTTCCGGCTATGGGTGACCTCGACGGGCGAGCGGCTGCCCTGAGAGCAAAGGGCGCCCAGCCAAAAGCGACCTATCGAGCTTGCTCATTATGGTGAGTCGTTATAGAATGAGGCACGACGGTGATGGGACTGAGGAGGCGTCCTATGGCAATGACACGTCGACGCTTTGTTCAGAATCTGTGTCTGGTGGCAGGAGCTACGCTGGTCGGCGCATGTGAGCGGCCCGATCCCCCCACCCTGGAAGAGGCGCCCTGGGAGCCCGCCTATGCAAAACTCGAGGCGCAGGGTCTGTTCGTCGAACGCATCGAGCAGAGCTACGAGATCATGCGAGCCTGCACGCTCTGCCCGCGCCGTTGCGGCGTCAATCGTCTCAAGGGGGAGCGAGGCTTTTGCCGCGCCCCGGCGAGCGCGATGGCGCACAGCCACCAGCCCCACTTTGGCGAAGAGACGCCTCTGGTAGGGCAACATGGGTCGGGGACCATCTTTTTCTCCAACTGCAACCTGCGCTGCGTCTTTTGCCAGAACTGGCCCATCGCCCACGAGGGCCTGGGGAACCAGATCAGCGAAGAAAATCTGGCGGGGATGATGCTGAACCTGCAGAGGATCGGCTGCCACAACATCAACGTGGTGACGCCCACCCACGTCATGCCCAACATCCTCAAGGCCACGCGCATCGCCCTGGGCCAGGGACTGCACATTCCCCTCTGCTACAACACCAGCGGGTACGAATCGGTCGAGATCATCAATCTCCTGGACGGCATCGTCTACATCTATCTACCAGACTTGAAGTTCATGGATGGCGAGCAGGCGAGCCGCTACAATCTGGCCGCCACCA
>SKRJ01000436.1 GCA_007118555.1 Anaerolineae bacterium
CCGCGGTGTCGATGACGACGGTAAACGAGTCCACCGCGGCTCGTGCAGAGCCCGAAGCACCGAGGCAGCTGGCCATAAGCCGAAGAAAGGTTGCTGCAACGCTCTCGCCCATTGAGCAAGAGCGATTAGAGTTCTGGGCGGCCCTGATAGATAGGGCGGGGCCAAGGACGAGGCTCCACTCGCGATCTCGACCAAGGGAGCGAAGCTATTTGGTCATTCGGACTGGCATAGGTGGGCTTAGCCTTGCCTACAACATACTCGTAAAGGGATACTCGGCCGTAGAGCTCTACATTGATCGTGGTGACAGGCGAACCAACAAGTCGGTGTTTGACCAGCTGGCAGAGCATAGCCAGAAGATCGAGCGTCGTTTCGGCAAAACGATCACTTGGCAGAGGCTGAACAAGAAGCGCGCCTGTCGTCTGATCTATCGAATGCCTGGCGGGGGCTTGTATGATCGCGATCGCTGGCCCGAGATCCAGGATCGCATGATTGACGCCATGATGCGCCTTGAGGCAGCGCTGCGGCCGTACTTCGACTCGCTGGAGATCTAGCAGCCGCTTTGACGTCGCCGTGCTACTCCTCCATTTCCCGCAGGCCCGTGCGCTCTATTACCTCGTAGAGCGCCTTTTCTTCCGAGAGAACCAGCAGCCGGTCGCCGGGCTGCAGGATGGTGCCGCCCGACGGGACCAGGAACTCGTCGCCTCGGGCGATGAGCAGCACCAGGAGCTCGGGGGGCAGGTGCAGCTCGACGATGGCCTTGCCGGCCGCCGCAACTCCGGGATCCACCTGCAGCTCGCGGAACTCGCTCCCGATGTTGGCGCTGCCGTTGTACTCGAGTGGGTAGAGCGGTCTGGGCTCCATCGGCTGATCCACGCCCAAGAGGCTGGCGACCTTTGGGATGAGCGTGCCCTGCAAGAGCACCGAGGCCAGAACCACGAAAAACACCACGTTAAAAATCAGGTTCGCCTCGGGAATGCCCGCCACAAGCGGGAAGGTCGCCAACAGAATCGGCGCGGCGCCACGCAAGCCCACCCACGAGATGAACACCTTCTGACGCAGACGGAATGTCTTTGTGGGAAGCAGTGTCAAGAATACGCTCACGGGACGAGCGATGAACATGAGCCAGAGGCCGATGAGCGCAGCGCGCCCCGCTTCGGGAATGAGCTGCGAGGGAAACACCAGCAGGCCCAGTGTCAGGAACATCCCGATCTGCATCAGCCAGCCGAGGCCGTCGTGAAAGCGTATCAGGCTGCGCTTGTGGATGAAATCATGCCGCCCCAGGACCAGCCCCGCCAGGTAGGTGGCCAGGAACCCATTGCCCCCCACCCAGGAACTGACCCCATAGATGAGCAGCACGCTCGCAAAGGTGAGCACCGAGTAGAGGCCCTCGTGCCCCAGGCGCAACCGGTTGATCAAACGCGCCAGCCCCTCCCCGCTCAGAACCCCTATCGCGCCTCCCAGAGCCATCTGCTGAACAAAGACCAGTGCGACCAGGCCCCAGGAGTCAAGCGATTCGCCCATCAAGCCCAGCAGGGCGATGGTGAGGAACACCGCCATAGGGTCGTTGCTTCCCGACTCGAGCTCCAGCAGCGGGCGCAGAGGGAGCTTGAGGTTGACGCCCTTGGCGCGCAGGATGCTGAACACGGCGGCTGCATCGGTAGAAGAGACGGTGGCGCCGATCAATAGGCCCACGACGAGAGGCAACTGGAATACGTACCGGGCGAACAGACCGACCACCAGGGCCGTGACGGCCACGCCCACTGTGGCCAGCGCGATGCCGTAGGGGAGCACAGGCCGCACGACGCGCCACGTGGTGCTGAGGCCACCGGAGAACAGCAGCATCGCCAACGCCACGATCCCCACCGTCTGGGCCAGGGCCGGGTCGTCAAACTCGATGCCGCCAATCCCCTCAGAGCCGGCCAGCATGCCGATGCCAAGGAACAGCAGCAGCGCCGGTATGCCATAGCGATCCGAGATCTTGCTGAGCAGTACGCTCACGAGGAGCAACACGGAGAGCGCGATCAGGTTCTGTTCGAGGGTAGCGATCATGCCTCCTCTCAAGAGCGAGGATTCCTTGTGCTCTGCGGCGAGTTCCCATCGACTCTGGTCTGTTGAGCGGCCAAGGATGCAGGCAGAGTACCAAAACGCCGGAATGTTGTCAATTCTTGCTGCGCCGCGATCCGCGCTATGGCCGCTTGTCCTCATGCTCCATTGCTGCTAGAATCCACTATCATGCTGGCAGGTAGTGAAGCCACAGATATCTATACGATCCTGATCGCTGTTGGGGAGCCGGCCCACCTGGCCGTGTTGCTGGCCCTATCGGCGCCATTGGCCCGCGCGCAAGAGGGGCGCGTCGTGCCCCTCTATGTGGGCGCCGGCGAGTCCGCGCCCCCCTGGCTTCGCATCCCCGAGCGATACCAGGACGTGGTCGAGGAGCCCGTGGTGCTCAGTGACACCGAGGTGGGCGAGGCCGTGCTGGGTTATGCCCGCCGGCTGCAGCCCGATCTCTTGCTGCTCCACTGGCGCGGTCGACCCGCACGCGGCCGCTTTTTGCTGGGTCGCACCCTCGATCCGCTCATCGAATATGCCCCCTGCGATGTCGCTGTCTTGCGTGTTATCGAGACGCCGGACGCCTTTGTGCGACGCATGGATAACGTCTCTCGGGTGCTGGTGCCCTCCGGTGGGGGGCCCAACGCCTCCCGCGCTCTGGCGTTGGCTATGGATCTGTCTTCCGAGGCCACCATCACCGCCCTGCGCGTGGCCAGCCCCCACATGGGGCCCACGGCCATCTCGGCCCAATGGGGCATTCTGCGCTCTGTGCTCGAGCCCTACGAGAAAGAGAGCCGGGTGCAGCCCGAGGTCGTCCTGTCCACCAGCGTGACGGATGGCATACTTCAGGAGACCGCCAACGATTACGACATGGTCATGATTGGGGCCACCGGCGAGAGCTTTGTCGATCGCCTGGTCTTTGGGAACCTGCCCCAGGAGCTTGCCCAGCGGGTCTCGATCCCCATCCTGATCGTCCGTCGTTGCGAGAACGTGCCGGCAGCGACTTGGCGCCGGATGCGTTGGCGTCTCATCAACGTCATGACCCAGCTCACCACCGAGGAGCGCATCGGCGCCTACCGGCAGCTCCGGCGCAACGCGCGCCCCGATCGCGACTATTACGTCATGATGACCCTGTCGGCGGGTATTGCCTCTTTAGGCTTGTTGCTCAATAGCGCGGCCGTCATCATCGGAGCGATGCTGGTGGCGCCCATGATGACCTCGCTCGTGGGCGTGGGTATGGGTATTGTGCAGGGCGATTCGGCCCTGCTGCGCCTCTCTCTGCGCACCCTGCTTACGGGCACCGCAGTCGTGATCGTGGTCAGCGGTTTGGTGGGCCTGGCGGCCCGTGGCGCCCCCCTCACCTCCGAGATGATGGCTCGCACCAGCCCCAACCTGCTGGATCTCGCGGTGGCTCTGCTCGCGGGCGCAGCGGCTGGCTATGCCAGCGCCCGAGAGGACGTTGCCAGTGCGTTGCCGGGGGTGGCGGTCGCGGTGGCGCTGGTTCCGCCTCTGGCTACGTTCGGCCTCACGGCGGCAGCGGTACAGTCCGCCGCGGCGCTGGGATCGTTTCTGCTCTATATCACAAACCTGGTGGGTATTGTGGCTGCGGGGGCGATCATGTTCCTCTGGATGGGTTTTCGTCCCAACATCGCCGAGAAGCCCCGTGCCCAAACCTTTCGTGGGGGCGTCCTGGGAACGGCCGTTCTGGGCCTTCTCGTGGCGGCTGTCCTGGGGGTGCTGACGTTTCAGGGGCTGCGCGAGGGCGCCATCCGGGGTCAGATCGATGACGTGCTGGAGGAGCACATCGCGATCCTGGGGCCGCGGGCAAGGGTGTCCGAGTGGCGGGCCGACATCGGCCAGGTGGTCGATGTCAAGATCTTTGTGGAGACCGAAGAAGAGATCACGACCGCTCAGGTGGCGCAGATGCAGCGCGCTCTGGCAGACCGGGTCGACAGGCCCGTGGCGCTGGATGTGACCGAGATACGGGTCAGGCGCCTGGCGCCCGAGCCACGCGATGAGTCCCGGGCTCCCCCGGGGGTTCCCTGGCGCCTTGACGCAAAAGACCCCATGCTCGTGCGCATGGGATCTCGTGTAGGGCCAGGGGCGGGCTAGACGCGGGTCAGGTATTCTCCGGAGCGGGTATCGATCCGCAGCACATCACCCTCCTGCACAAACAGAGGCACCTGCAGCTTGAGCCCTGTCTCCAGTGTCACCTCTTTGGTCGCGCCGGTCGCCGTGTCACCGGCATAGCCACGGGGCGCATCGACGACGCGCAACTCGACGGTGATGGGGATCTCAATGTCCAGCGGTTCCCCCTCGTACGAGAGGATTTCGATCACCGTGCCCTCTTTGAGGTAGGGGATCACGTCCTCCAGCGTCTCGCGCGGGAGCGCGGGCTGCTCATAGGTGTCGGTATCCATAAAGTGATAGAACTGCTCGTCCGAATAGAGGTACTCGACGGTGCGGTGATCGAGACGAATGTCCTCGATCCGTTCGCCCGAGTTGAAATTCTGGTTGGTGATAGAGCCGGTTCGCAGATTGCGCAGCTTGGTGCGAATGATGGCGCCGCCGCGAGCAGGTTTGTAGTGATCGTACTCGAGCACCCGATAGATCTGGCCATCTCGAGCGAATGTGACACCCTTGCGTAGTTGCGTAACCGGAATCATCTGCCCTCCTGGTTCCCCTGGCGTATAATCTGTATCCTACCCAGTATACGAGTCCTTTGCCCGCCGACAAAATCGCGGCCCAACTCCTATTCGATCCGTGACAGTTGCACACATGCCGATGCCTCATCCACGCCCTTTGCCGATTGCCCTCGCCGCTCATCTCCGGTAGAATGCTTGGGTGACCTGATTAGAAAGTGAGAGCATCGCTATGCTGCGCACCAGTCGTCCGACAGATTACTACCTCCACACGCTGCCCGGAATCGAGGGCATTGCCTGGGAAGAGGTTCAGGAGCGGGTGGACAGCGCCACCCTCGATGGGTTCAAGGTCGTGCCGGGGCGCAACGGCATCGTCCTGTTCTCGACCCTGGCCGATCCCGCCGATCTCACGGCCGTGCGAACGGGCGAAGACCTCTTTTGGACCATGGCCCGCGTCCCCGAGGTCCCCTGGGGCCGGGAGGGCCTGTCCATGATGTCGGACCAGCTCATGCAGTTGGTGTCGGTGAATCATGGCCTCAACCTGCTGGGGTCGCTGAGGACCCTGCCCTCGAACAAGCCGATCACCTTTCGGGTGATCTCGCGCATGGCGGGCAAGAACCAGCCCTACCGCCGCAAGGATCTGGCGGACATGGTGACGCGGGTGGTGCGGCAACGCACACGCCGCCAGTGGCGCGCCGTGCGCGAGGGGGAGCAGATCGAGATATGGGCCAACTTGCTGGGGCGTGAGCTTTTGCTGGGTATGCGCCTGTCCGACGAGGGCATGCGCCACAGGCCCTACCAGCAGGTACACCTGCCGGCCTCGCTGCGCCCTTCCATGGCCGCGGCCCTGGTGCGGCTCACGCGTCCCGACGCCAACGACGTGTTCCTGGATCCCCTGTGCGGCACGGGCACCATCCTGATCGAGCGTGGCCTGTACGGCAGGCATGGCCTCCTGATCGGCGGCGACATTGACCAGGCCGCGGTGATGGCCGCGCAAGAGAATATCGGCCCGCGGCACAAGCCCCGCGAGCTGCTGCTGTGGGATGCCCAGCAGCTCCCCCTGGCCGATGGCAGCGTGGATTGTGTGGCCAGCAACCTGCCCTTTGGCAAGCAGCTTAGCCGACCCCGCGACCTGCCCGTGCTCTATCAGGGGCTGTGCGCCGAGATCGACCGCCTGCTGAGCCCGAGAGGCAGGGCCGTCCTGCTCACCAGCGAGATCCGGCGGTTGCGCGACGCGCTCGAGGAGCAGCAGGGCCTGGTCCTGCGCCGCAGTTACTCTGTGTCCCTGTTGGGCCAACGCGCCACGATCCAGATCGTCGAGCGTTCCCCCGCATACAGCCATGACCAAGAGGTGTGACATGCGATATTACGAGGAACCCGCCCGCCAGATTCCCATCGCCCGCGAGGTGGACGTCATTGTCGTGGGGGGTGGCCCCGCCGGTGTGGGGGCGGCCATCGCGGCGGCCCGCGCCGGCGCCGAGACCCTGTTGGTCGAGCAGTTTGGCTATCTGGGGGGCACAGCCACGGCCTCGCTCATGGCCTGCATCAACGGCTTTCGCAATCAGGTGGCGCCCGACGAAACCCAGGTGGTGCGCGGCATCGCCGAAGAGGTTGTGTTGCGCCTCAAGGAGCGCGACGGCCTGGGCAACCAGAGCCCCTATCCCCAGCGCGATTTCCCCACCGAGCCCGGGCAGCTCGCCTATAGCTATGTCATTGACACCGAGCAGTTCAAGTATGTCCTGATGCAGATGTGCCAGGAGGCCGGCGTCGAGCTGCTGCTGCACGCCTTTTATGCCGCCGGTATTCTGGAGGATCAGGCGCTACAGGGCATCCTGGTCGAGTCCAAGTCGGGGCGTCAGGCCCTGATGGCCAGGGTCGTTATCGACGCCAGCGGCGATGGCGACGTGGCGGCCCGCTCCGGCGCGCCCTTCTGGCAGATTCGGGCCGACGAGGCCCCGCGCCTCAACGACGCCCTCATGTACCGCGTCACCAGCCAGGGGCGCCCGGAAAAGACCATGGCCTGCGATCTGGGCGCGACGCAG
>SKRJ01000431.1 GCA_007118555.1 Anaerolineae bacterium
CGTCTCCGTCTGTCGTTACGGCTCGATGTCCACCTGGTTGGCGGCGCCACCCGAGGTGGCACCTAGGGCCGCCCCCACAATGACCGTCAACCGATGGGCATATCGCACTCCCAGTTTGTACCTTTGCTGATGCGGTTGCCCGGCAGCGTTCTCCTGGGGCGATGCATGGCTATGGGCACTGCATATCGCGGGCATCTATCAAACCCTCCAACGGCATGGCGTAAGCGGTATCGCCGGTAAGGTTTACGAGTTGAAGGCGATGATAGATTACTCGCTCAAGGATCAACTTGCACTGGGGATTCGTCAGCACATCCGCGCCCAGACGATCATAGTCTCGCAGGCTCTGTTCATGGTACCAGACGGGATCGATGTTACGCTCGACGACGATCTCCTCCGCTTTGTCTTGCTGCGCCTGCCAGCTCTCGACGTCACCGGAGGCGAGGGCCAGCGTAGCACGCGACGTGCGATAGGTCCAATCCTCCGGCCGTCGGGCGATGGCCTGGTCCATGGCATCGGGATCGCCGTCGCGGCGCCCCTGCTCCATGAGCTTGTCGGCCTCATGAAGGTTGCTCAGGACCTCGTATGCATCGAGGACGGCGTCTACCTCGGCATTGCCAGAGCGGCCCGTGATGGCCCGCCGTCCGATGTTTAGCGCAGCGACCAGGTTAGGTGAGCCGTCCTCGTTGGTCGGGTGCATGTTCCGTGACCGCATCCAGTCCTCGGCAAAGGACCGCACCAATGCCCTATCGCTGGGCGTCAGTCCGTCACAACCTGGCTGAAGGCCGATTAACGCCATGAGCAGGCCGAGGCATAGCCAGCGCAGATATCGTCTCATGGTACTCCTCCTATCGTCAGGCTGGCAAGATCGATCTTCCCTTCGAGCTCCTGCATAAAGTCCTCACGGGACATCTGCCCCTGGGCAAAGGCCACGATCGCTTGCGTTGGCGCGGTCAACACAGCGATCTGGTTGCCCGACGAGTCGCGGTAATCCACCGCCACCTGCTGCACGCCTGACGCACTTGTGGTCTCGGCGACCGCCAGCAGCGCCAGGTAGTCGAGCACGGCGTCGGGGTTGCGGCGGTCGGGAAAGCGAAAGCCCTCGGCGTCGTCGAGCACGGCATAGAGCACGGCGCCTTGCTGGCCGTCAGCGTAGGGCAGCACGTACAGAAAGAGCCCCCTGGTATCGATACCGGCTTCTTCCAGTTCGAGAGTCAGAGCGACTGAGGCGGCCCGGTCGGGTTCTGGCTCAAAAGCGCGCTCGGCTGGCGATCTGCGCAGGCCCCAGCTTTGGGGCAGGGGCGACATGAAAATACCCGCTGCACCCAGCACAAGAATCAGGAGCAGGGTGCCCAGACAACAGCCCCGTAGCCGGTGTCGCTTGGGGGCGGTTGGTCCGCCGGGCGGGGAGCATTCCCGCCAGGGTCGGCTGTCGAGCGGCGGGCTGCACGGGCGCGTGCGGGTGGAGGTCCGCTGGGGGGATCGTCGTTGGCCTGGGCGCTTGCCCATATCACCGGCTGGGGCGCCCAGCTGTCACCGTGGCACAAGAATGGTGTATCGTGGTTCTTGGCCGGCAGCCAGTACCGCCCCTGGGCATCAAGTACGGCCAGTGTTTGGTGGGCCTCCTGAAAGGCGGCGTTGTCCAACTCGTTGCGGGCATAGCGCGCCTGCAGGGCGTCATAGCGCTGCTGGGCAAGCCGCCAGGGCTGTGCGTTCTCCAGCACCAGCGCCTGACAGGCGCTGCAGCTCGATGCGTCCGCTGCCAGTTCGGTGTGACAGTGGGGACACCTCATCCTAGAACCTCCTTCTTGGTAAGGAGCGATAGATGGGGGAGTGTGATCAGAAGCCCACTCCCCCCACGAGAGGGTCAGAGTATGCATGCAGGGGCCCTCTGTGGCCCCCTACGTATCCCATTATCGCAGGCCTGTGGGGCCGGCTACTCGGCGTTCTCGACCTTCCACTCTTTCCAGACCATGCCGACCAGGTCGGGCCGCGGCTTGAGGGTAGGCTTGCCCGGCTGCCAGCCGGAAGGCGTCACCTCGCCCGTGTCACGTACATGCTGGAATGCCTTGACCTGGCGAATCAGTTCACCCACATTGCGCCCCACCGTGGGGGTGAGGACCTCCATCGCCTGGATGATGCCATCGGGGTCAATGATAAAGCGCCCGCGGATGTTGACCCCGCCCTGCTCGTCATAGACGCCATAGGCGCGTCCGATGCGACCATTTCCATCGGATACCATGGGCCAGGGGAATCCACCTTCTACCATCTTGGAGAGCTCTTCGGCCTGCCAGATCTTGTGCACAAAGTGGCTGTTGGTGCTGATGGACAGGACTTCGACGCCCAGATCGTCAAACTCGGACTTTTTGGCAGCGACCGCTGCCAACTCGGTGGGTCAAACAAAGGTAAAGTCACCCGGGTAAAAGCAGATCACGGTCCATTTGCCGGCATAGTCCGAGAGCTTGATCTTTTCGAACTTGCCATCCTGGTACGCCATTGCCTCAAAGTCGGGGGCTTGGCCGCCTGCGCGTGCGATATCCATGTTTTCTCCTTGCTTTGTAAAAGATTGCTCAGGCTCCTGGGCTGATGCCTTTGCCGCAGGAGCGCCTGCCGGCTCTACACACGAGATGCTCTCATCGGTCACAATTCCCTCCTTACGAATACGTTTGCAAATGGCAGTTCAAGCGTAGCCGCTCTGATGCATAATGTCAACCGCAGTATGCGCAAGGCAGGAGCGCCCTGCACTGCGCAGCGTGCTTGAGATCTGTCGCCGTTGATACCCATAGATTGCTCTGGCTCTAGACAAGATGCTTTTATGCGTGTACACTGCCATACGGTAAAGGAAACGGTGCGCCATGGCTCGCCCGGTAGCCAAGAGGTAGTCTCGATGCGTCGACTCGTCCCCGAGCGCCTGCGTCAAGCGATCATAGGGAGGCTGCGCAACAAGATCGTGCTGCCCTTTATGGCGCTGACTCTGCTATTGGCCGTGGGGGGCACCTATCTGACGGTACGCAGCAGCAACCAGTCCCTTGAGGATCGCCTAACGGCCTATCTTTCCGAGGCGGCTGCCTCGTCGCGTGTAGCCCTTGTGCGCGAAGAGGACGAGTTGCTGGCCTCGCTGCGGGCCATGGCATACACCGTTGGTGTACAGGACGCTCTCTTGGCGCAAGACGCGGAGGCGCTGGCGCGGCTGCTGGTACCTCTCAAGATGAACGATCGGCTGGACCTCGTGCAGCTCTATACGCCCGAGGGCGCCCCTTTTTGGGGCCTGCGCCACGACCCGCGCCAGAGCGGTTCCTCTCACTTTGACCTCACCCTGACCCATGGCGAGGACATCACGGCTCTGTCTGCGTTGCTCCTGACAGGGTTCGCCGACGATCTAGGTGACAAACACAGTGCCATCGTTGCCACGCCTGATGGGCCGGTCTTGGCGGTGGGGATGCCCCTTCCGGGGGCCGAGGGGGTGCAGGGCGCCCTGATCGTGGGGCGTTATCTCGGCCAGGTTACCCGGCTTTTGGGGGATGCTGCCCTGGCGCGCGTGCGCCTGCTGGATAGCGACTGGCACGCCTTCTCAGGCACGCCCGGCGCCACCGTCTCTGCGACCGATCGGGGGAGCCTGATGCTCACGGCGGATCCCGATCAGGTGTTCATCCTGCCCGAGACGCGTGACGGGCGGGGCTATATGGTTGCCTACACGCCGATGCAGATTCGAGCCGCGCCCGTGGGTTGGATCGAGATCACCCTCAGTGCCGAGTATGTCGCTGCCGCCAGCCGCCAGGTTGCCCTGCGCATGATGATCCTTTTTGTCGGGGGCACCCTGGCCGTCCTGATCACAGGCATTCTGGTGGCGGGGCGCATCACCCAGCCGCTGCATCGCCTGCTGCAGACGGTACAGGAGATCACCCAGGGCAACCTGTCGCGTCGCGTGGATCCCCTGGGCCCGGATGAAGTGGGCCAACTGGCCGGCGCTTTTAACCAGATGACGTCCTCGCTAGAGGATCATACCCAGGCGCTGGGCGAGCGCATTGCCGAGCTGGGGCTCTTGCACACCACCAGCGCCGACCTGAACCGCACCATGGATCGAGAGGAGATCCTTTCTGTAACACTGCGTTCGATCCTCGATGCGGGGTACGCCGAGTTGGGCGCCGTTCTTCTGCGCTCAGAAACGGGAGATGCCTGGGTCTGGGCGGCCAGTCTCGGTCGGAATGGGGCCTCTGGGCTGCCCACGGCGGGGCAGAGGGTGCGCGTGGGTGGCAATGGGATCCTGAGCCTCCTGGAGCAAGCACAGGGGCAGCCCCGCATCCTCAACGCGCCGGCAGACATTCGGCAGGCGGGCATGCTGCTCGGTATGCCTGCTCACGTGGGTGCGCTCATGATGCTCCCCCTGGTCGTAGGCAACGATGCCTTTGGCCTGATCGCCCTGGGCCATCCCGACAAAGATGCGTATTCAACCGACACCCAACTGCGTGTCATTCAGACGATCTCGACGGAGACTGCCGAGTCGCTGCAGAGGGCGCATCTCCACGCCCAGGTCAGCAACAAGGTTACGCAGTTGGCCAGCCTGCATCAGGTCTCGCGCACGATTAGCGCTCGCCTGTCTCAGGATGAGGTGCTCTCTCAGGTGCTCGAGAGCGTTATGCAGATCACCGGCGCTGATGTGGCCGTGGTCGCCCTGATCGATCCGGGCAGTGGCGAGCTCTATCCCGCAGCTCGCCGCGGCACCAACCCATCGCAGCCGTGGCCGGGCCGGGAGCTCGCGCAGCATGCGAGTCGCACCGGGCAGGCGCTGACCCGGGCAGAGGGCCGCGTCAGAGCCATCTCTTCTGATGCGGATCATGCCGAGCCCGGCACGGCCCTGTGCGTCCCCATCTCGTCGGAGAACGAGACCATGGGGGTGATCTATGTGTCACGTACCGAGGCCAGACGCTCCTTTGCCTCGCAGGACATTGGCCCCCTGCAGACCGTGGCGGCCCAGGCGGGCGTCGCCGTCCGCAATGCGCGCCTGTACGAGAGCATCCACAACATGTATGAGAATGTGGTGCGGTCGTTGGCCAGCGCCGTGGATGCCCGTGACCCGTATACGCACGGTCACTCGCATCGCGTCGCGGCCAATGCGGTCGCGGTGGGTCGGCGCATGGGGCTGGATGGCGAGTCGCTCCATCAGCTCAGGACAGCCGGGCATCTCCATGACGTGGGCAAGATCGGCGTGCGCGATGCCGTGCTGCTCAAGCCCGGTGCACTGTCAGAGTACGAGATGGACTCGATCCGACAGCATCCGGTGGTGGGGGCGCGCATCCTCGAGCCGGTGGGCTTTGGCAGCGAGATCATCGCGGGCGTCCTCGGCCACCATGAGCGCTATGACGGGAGTGGTTATCCGTACGGCATTCGAGGAGAGGCACTCTCCATCCATGCCCGCATTCTGGCGGCGGTGGATGCCTTTGATGCCATGGCATCGGACCGTCCCTATCGTCGTGCGCTGAGCATCGACTATGCCCTCGAGGAGCTCGACTTTCATGCAGGGACCCAGTTCGACCCTCAGGTGGCACATACCCTGATTCAGGCCGTCCAGGCGGGGGAGATCACGCTGCCCCACAGTGTGTCTGAGGTGGATGCGCCATGAGGCCCCTGTGGTCAGGCCGGCGTGGCGAGCAGAACACCAACCGCCGAGATACCCTTTGGTTCCTGCTCCTCGTTCTGCCCTGGGTGATCCTCGTGCCGGCTCTGGCCGCCCATGGCGCCCGCTGGCAGCCCCAGGCGATCAGGCGCTCGTTGGGGTCGGTAGCTATGGCCAACTATGGGCGTGATGAGACGGTGATGCATCGGGCGCCGTTGGATCTGGGCATCGTGCGCGACATTCTGCAGCACGAGATTGTGGCCGAGATGCGCTATCAGCCCGAGTCAGTGCGCGCAGAGGTATTGTTGGGCGAGCGACTGGTGGCCGTCCAGCAGGTCTTGCCCGAGATTGTGGCTTTTGGGCCCACCCCATCCCCTGACCCTACGCCCGTCCTGGTCTATGCGCCCCCGGCTACGCCGACCCTTGTGCCAACGGCGACGCCGGCAGCCACAGCGACAGCATTCCCTACCGGGACGCCGTTACCTGCGGTGACACCTACGCCGACCGGCACGCGAACGCCTCTGGCGACGCCAACGCTTGCGGCGACGCAGACGCTTGTGGCGACGTCCACATCCAGCCCTACGGCGACGCCATCGCCGACGATTGCCAGGGCGACAGCTACAGCGACATTACCGCCGACAGCCACACCGATTCCGGTGGCGTCCCCGACTTTTGCGCCTCCGCCGACGGCTACTCCCACGAATACGATCACACCGCCCATCGTGACGGCTACGCCAACCCCTACGCTGACGCCATCGCCTACGCTGACGCCGCCGCCTACGCTGACGCCGTCGCCGACGTTGACGCCGCCGCCTACGCTGACGCCAACACAGACGTTGACGCCTACGCATACGCTGACACCGTCACCGTCGCCAACACAGACGTTGACGCCTACTGCGACGCCCACGGACACGTTGACGCCGTCGCCGACGTTGACGCCATCGCCGACGCATACGCTGACGCCGTCACCGTCGCCAACACAGACGTTGACGCCTACTGCGACGCCCACGGACACGTTGACGCCGTCGCCGACGTTGACGCCA
>SKRJ01000326.1 GCA_007118555.1 Anaerolineae bacterium
CCCGACATTGCCCACTGTGGCGGCATTTTCGAGGGCCGCCTCATTGCGGGGATGGCCGAGAGCTACTATGCCGCCATCGCGCCCCATTGCCCGCTGGGGCCGGTGGCCCTGGCGGCCTGCATCCAGTTGGTGGCGGCCATCCCCAACTTTTTGGCACAGGAGCATGTGACGCTGGGCGAGGGCTATCTCAAGGAGCCGTTCCGCTTTGAGGATGGCTATGTTGCCCTGCCCGAGGGCCCCGGCCTGGGCATCGAGCTGGACGAGGAGGCTCTGGCCGACAAGATTGGCCATGACTGGCGTAATCCAGAGCGCTACCATCCTGACGATGGCACCGCCATCGATTGGTAGCAGACTCCGGCTATGGAAAGCAGAGAACGTATGACACAAACCGTTGAGAGTGTGCAGCTGGCGGGGGAGCGCGTGCGTGAAAATGTCGCGCGCGTCATTGTTGGCAAGGACTCGGTGATCGAGCTGATGCTGGTGGCCCTGTTCTGCCAGGGGCACGTGCTGCTGGAGGATGTGCCCGGCATCGGCAAGACGACCCTGGCCAGGGCGCTCGCCGCCAGCCTGGGGTGCTCGTTCCGGCGCATCCAGTTCACCCCGGACCTGTTGCCCAGCGATATCACCGGCGTAAGTGTCTATAATCAGGACACGCGCGAGTTCGAGTTCCGGCCAGGCCCGGTGTTTGGCCAGATCCTGCTGGCCGACGAGATCAACCGCGCCGGACCGCGTACCCAGAGCGCCCTGCTCGAGGCCATGCAGGAACGGCAGGTCACGGCCGATGGCACGACCTATCGACTCGAACAGCCTTTTCTGGTGATGGCGACCCAGAACCCGGTCGAGTTGGAGGGCACCTTTCCGCTGCCCGAGGCCCAATTGGACCGCTTTTTGCTGCGGGTGGCCATCGGTTATCCAACGCCTGACGAAGAGCGCGAGATCCTGCAACGCTTTCGTGAGCATGATCCCATGGCCGAGTTGCAGCCTGTGATGCCTGACAGCCAGGTGGTAGAGTTGGGGCAACGCTGTCGCGAGGTGTATGTCCATTCCGTCATCGAGGGTTACATCGTCGACCTGGTCCATGCGACCCGCGCCAGCCCCGATCTGGCGTTGGGCGTGAGCCCGCGAGGCAGTCTGGCTCTGTACCGCACCAGCCAGGCGCTGGCTGCGTTGCGCGGCAGGCACTATGTGATCCCCGACGATACCCAAGAGCTCATCCACCCGGTGCTGGCCCATCGCCTGATTCCCAGCACCCGGCGACGCCTGCGAGGCGAGGCCTCTGCCGAGATTCTGGCAAACCTGGTGGGTCAGGTGCCTGTGCCGGTCGAAGAGGATTGGGCTGGCGGTGCGACGTGACCAGCGGCGCGTGGACGGCGCTGTTGCTCCTGCTGTTCGTGATCGCCCTGATCATGGACCGTGGGCTACTGGCTGTCTTTGCGCTCATTCTGGCTGTGGCGACGGGCGCGACGACCCTCTGGGCGCGCTATTGCCTGGCCAAAGTATCCTATCGCAGGCACTTTGGTACCCGGCGGCTCAACTTTGGTGAGGAGACAACCCTCACCCTGGAGTTTGAGAATGCCAAGCCCCTGCCGCTGGCCTGGCTCCTCGTGCGCGAGGACTATCCCGAGGACGTCGAGCTGCTGACGGGTGATTTGCAGCAGAACACCCCGGGCGATCCGGATACCCTGGTGACACTGCTCTCGCTACGCTGGTATGAACGGGTGAGTCGCACCCATCGCATCCGGGGGATCCGGCGCGGCCGCTTTGCCTTTGGGCCGGCCGAGCTCTCCTCCGGCGATGTATTCGGCTACCAGCGTCAGGTGGCCGAGTACCCCGGCATCGACGAAATTCTCGTCTATCCCAAGATCGTCCCCGTCGAGGATCTCAGCGTGCCGGTGGGGCGCCCCATGGGCGAGTGGTTTGCGGCGCGACGGGTGACCTATGACCCGCTCCGCTTTGCCACCGTGCGCGAATATGTGCCCGGCGACAATCCGCGTCACATTCATTGGCGTGCAACGGCGCGCACCACCGTCCTGCAGTCCAAAGAGTTTGATCCGAGCGATACGCTGGCGCTGATGCTGGCCATTGACGTGCAGACGACGCCCCGCAGCTATGAGTATATCCCCGACGATCTAGAGTTTGTGATCTCTTCGGCGGCCTCGCTTGCGTTGTACGCCCTGGATGAGGGCCACATGGTGGGGATGTGCGCCAACTCGCTCACACGCCGGGCCGAGACTTGGAGCCGCGTCGCCCCGGGAAGGCACATCAATCAGGCCAACGTATTGCTCTCGGCCATGGCGGCGTTGGGGCCTTTTCGCGGGCAACCTCTCTCAACCATGCTCTGCGAGATCGTGCCCGAGCTGCCCTATGGCGCCACGGTTATTGCGGTGACCTCGCAACCCAACGAAAACGTGTACGAGGCCCTTGCCGACCTGCAAGAAGTGAACCATCGCGTGTTATTGCTGACGGTGGGTCGCAAGCCCATCGATGTGCCGTCGCAGATTCCGCACCACTATCTGGGAGATCAGGATGTCTGGCAAAGCCTGGACGCACTGGAACTGGATTGAGTTCTGGCTGATCCCGGTGATCGTCGCCGTCATGCGGGTGGCATGGCTTGCGCCCATGGTGCAACTGGTGCTGAACAATGTGTTCGTGCATCCCGTGGGCGTCGTGTATCCGTTCTGGTGGCTCTTTGTGCTGCTGCTCGGGGCGACGGCCCTGCAACGCTTGCTCGAGTCCTATCGATGGGGGCTCGCCGTCGCCATCGCCCTGGGGTTGCTGGCCGTGCCGGTCACCTGGGCGATCGTGCTTGGGTTCACGCCCGAGGCGCCCCTCGCCTGGCTGCTCGAGCAGCTCGTGGCGCTGACCGATTTCAGCATCGGGCTTCCCAGCGGCCTCATCATCATGATCGTCACCCTACTGGTTTGGCGCCGCGGTCTGATGTCCGATGAGATCAACTACTCTTCGGTATGGACCAGCTTTGTGTTCGGCACGCTCACCTTGGGCGGGCTGATGCTCCTCCGTGAAGAGTTCCTGACAGAGATCCCGGCTCTGTATCTTGCACCGGCCATGGTGACGTTCGTGCTGTCAGGGCTCTTGGCGCTGGCGCTGCTGTCGCTCATAGGCACATTGAGCGTCGAGGAGCGCAGGGGGAGCGGCATGATCACCATCGACCAGTACTGGCTGCTGGCGATCGGGTCGCTGGTGCTGGCGACCATGCTGCTGGGATGGCTGATGGGGCTGGCCTTTGCGCCAGAGACGGTCTGGCAGGTACTGCGCTTTTTCGGGCCGCTGTGGGATGCGGTGGCGTTCCTACTGATCGGCTTTGCTACCCTGATCGCCTATCTGCTGCTGTGGCTCATCGCGCCCCTCGTCGAGGCCCTCTACCGGCGCGTGATGCCGGTGATTCGCGAGTTTGACATCGACGAGCTGCGCGAGTTCCTGTTCGAGCAAGCGCCCACGCCTGATACGATCACAAACGGAAACGGCATCGACTGGGGCCCCATTCTGAGGCCTCTTTTCGTCGTACTGTTGGTCGCCATCGCCGTCTGGCTGTTCATTCGGGCCTGGCAGCGCCTGCGGTCCAGCAGCGATCCCGACATTGTCGAGACGCGCGAGTCGATCCTGTCGACCAGGCTGATACGCGAGCAACTCCGCGACCTCTTTCGGCGGCGGCGCGGCATCTCTACCCCGTTTTTACCGCTGGATCCCGCCAACTCGAACCGTGATGCGGTGCGCGCCTACTACCAGAACCTGCTGGCGTCCATGCAAAAGGCTGGCCTGCCCCGGCCCAAGGGCGCGACGCCCTACCGGTTCGATGCGATACTGGCGGCCCACTGGCCCGACGAAAAGGCGTTGTTGGATGCACTGACCGAGGAGTATGTGCGGGCACGCTATGCGCCGGAGGAGCCCGATGACGAGCAGGTGGCGCGGGCGATGCGGGTCTGGCAGGATTTGCAGCACACGGTAAACCCAGAGACAGCCCGCGACTGAGCCCGCAGGCTGTCTCTGACAAGAGTGGTCGATCAGGATGCTACAGCCAGGCCGTCCAGTTGCGCCAAAGTGCGGTTCTGGACATTCCAGAGCGAGTGATAGAGGCCGCGCCGCTTGATCAACTCCTCATGGCGGCCCTGCTCCCGAATGCCATTGCCCTCCATCACCACGATGTTGTCGGCGCGGGCCACCGTCGAGAGCCTGTGAGCAATGACGATGGTCGTGCGTCCCTCCATGAGGCGCTCGAGCGCCTGCTGGATGAGCAACTCGGTCTCGGTGTCCACCGAGGACGTGGCCTCGTCCAGGATCAGGATGGGCGCATCCTTGAGCACGGCCCGGGCGATGGACAGCCGCTGCTTTTGGCCGCCGGAAAGCCGTACGCCTCTCTCGCCGATAAAGGTATCATAGCCATCGGGCAGATCCAGGATGAACTGGTGCGCATTGGCCACTTTGGCGGCCTCGATCACGTCCTCTTCGGAGGCATCCGGGCGCCCAAAGAGGATGTTGTCGCGCACGGTGCCGTGGAACAGGAACACGTCCTGCAACACCACCGAGATGTTCTTGCGCAGGCTGGCCGCGGTCACCTTGCGTACGTCGTGGCCGTCGATGCGCACGGCGCCGGCAGTCACGTCGTAAAAGCGGGGTACCAGGCCGGCGGTGGTGGTCTTGCCGACGCCCGTGGGCCCGACCAGTGCCACCATCGAGTTGGCGGGGATGTCGAGGCTCATATTCTCGAGGACGGGGCTGCCCACCTTGTAGGAAAAGCTCACCTTGTCGATCGAGATGTGCCCCTGCACCGGCTCGGGCAGGTCCTGGGCGTCCGGCTCGTCGATCACGTCAGGCTCGACCTCCAGCAGCTCGGACACGCGATCGGCCCCCGCCAGGGCCTCCTGCACCTGCTCCCAGACCTGGCTCAGAGCGCGCACGGGCTGGTAAAAGAGCTCCAGATACAGGAAGAACGCCACGAGATCCTCCAGCGGCAGCACCTGCTGAAAGGCAAGGCGCCCGCCAAAGTAGATGACGATCACGGTGCCCAGGGAGGAGGCAAACTCGACCGAGGGACCAAAGACCGCCAGATAGCGCAGCACCTTGAGCATCGAGTCGCGGTAGCGGTCGATACGGTTGCTCATGCGGACGGCCTCGACCTCCTCGCGGGTAAAGGCCTTGATCTCGCGAATGCCCGAGAGGTTGTCGTTGAGGGTGGCGTTCAGGTTGGCAAGCTCGGCCTGCCGCTCGCGAAAGGCGGGCCGCACATACTTGTTGAACCCCCGCATGGCCAGCAGGATCAACGGCACCGGGATCAGCGTCAGGACCATGAGCATGCTGTTCATTGACATGAGCACCGCCGCCACGCCAAAGAGCATCAGGATATTGACCAGGGTGTCGGGGATGGCGTGACTGATGAGCCGCTCGAACATTTCCGAGTCGTTGATCATCCGCGACATCAACTGACCGGTCTGCTGCTCCTCGTAAAAGCCCAGGGAGAGCTTTTGCAGGTGATGGTAGATGTCACGGCGTGCGTCGGCGACGACGGCCCAGCCGGCCACATGCGACATGTAATTGGCGAGAAAGCGAAACACCGTCCGAAAGGCATAGATCCCCAGCAACGCCAGCGACAGGGTCACCACGGCCCTCTGCGCAGAGGGATCGGTCCATACCTCGGTTTGCACCAGGGCCACGAGCTGCCGCACGATGGCGGGCGCCACGAGCTGCACGCCGACCAGGCCCAGCATGGCCGCCACGGCAATCGCCATCACCTTGACATAGCTTTTGGCATACGAAGCGACAAAGACGATCGTTTTCAAGATACAGTAACCTCTGCTTGTTCTTGCCGTCAGGGCATGCGGACGATCAGGATGCCGTCCAGGTTGTCCTCTTCCTTTTTAAAGAACGGGATCACGGTAACGGCGTCGCCGTACTTTTCAAACACGTGCCGGTTGAATGCCTCCAGCTCCCGGTAATACTCGTTAGCGTCCGAGGCGATCACCTGGCCGTTCAAAAAGATGTTATCGACGACGATCAGGCCGCCGGAGCGGGTGTTTGCCTCGGCGAACTCGAAATAGGGCAGGTTGTTCTGCTTGTCTGCGTCGATGAACACCATGTCCAGGGGCTCATCCAGCTCGAGCGCTTCCAGGCTCTCTAGCGCAGGCCCGAGGTGTAGCTCGACCTTGTCGGTCACGCCGGCGCGCGCAAAGGCGTCTTGGGCCATCTCGGCATGCTTGGGGTTCACCTCACAGGTGATGACCTTGCCATCCTCGGGCAGGCCGCGGGCCATCCAGACGGTGCTATAGCCACTGAGGGTGCCGATCTCGAGGATGCGGCGGGCGCCGATCAGCTCTACCAGGAGGCGCAGGACGCGCCCCTGTTCCGGCGTGATGGCGATCTCGGGGATGCCTCGGCGGGCTGTCTCTTCCAGGATCCAATTTGCCACGGGATCGTGGTTCAGGTGTTCGTCCAGATACTCCAGGACATGGACGAAAAGGGGTTTGAGTTCGGGTCGCGTTCTTGTCACGGTACAATCTCCTGCAGCAAAGCATGCGGTACATTGACGACTGGCGCAAAACATGCCCGGGTCACGTGCGGTACGACCGGTCAACCGTGATCGGGCATGTCTCTATTATACAACGATCCGTATCATGAGCAACCTAAC
>SKRJ01000445.1 GCA_007118555.1 Anaerolineae bacterium
CCGCGGTGCCTCTGGCGGGCCCGGCCAACCGGCAGGCCCGTATCGCGGCCAGCACCATGGCCGGCGAGCCGCTTGCTTATCGGGGCACCCTCGGGACGGCCATCGCCAAGGTGTTCGGCCTGACCGTGGCAACGACGGGGGCCAACAGCCGGACGCTGGGGCAGGCCGGCATAGCTCACCTCGACACCATCACCCATAGCTATGACCATGTGGGCTATTACCCGGGCGCCACCCGCCAGACGATCAAGCTGCTCTATGCGCCTGACGATGGCCGCCTGCTGGGCGCCCAGGTGGTGGGCGTCAATGCGGTGGACCGCACCATCGACGTGCTGGCCACCGCGCTGCGCGCCGGCATGAGCGTGTATGACCTGGAGGAGCTGGAGTTGGCCTATGCACCGCCCTTTGGCGCCGCCAAGGATCCTGTGAATATTGCCGGCTATGTGGCCGCGAACCGCCTGCGGGACGACGCCCATTACGTCACGTGGCGGGAGGTTGCCAATGCAGCCTCGGCAGAGTACGGGCTGCTGGATGTGCGCAGCCAGGTCGAGTGGGACCTGGGCCACATCGAGGGCGCCCGCCATATTCCGCTGGACCAGCTTCGCGACCGCCTCCCCGATCTGGAGCGCGACCGGGAGTGGGTCCTCTACTGCGCCATCGGGCAGCGCGCCTATACCGCCGAGCGCATCCTGAAACAGCATGGCTACCAGGTCGCCAACCTTTCCGGGGGCCTCAGCATCTATCGCGCCGCCACCGAGCCGCAGGACAACTGGGACGCCGGCCCCCCAGAGAGCGAGAACGACCTGCTCATCGAGCTGCCCGAGCACCCTGCATCGCCCGAGGAGTCCGGGGCACAGAGCGGATCCGGGGCGGAGCTCGAGAGTCCCGAGCCCTGTATCATCGAGCTCGACTGCTGCGGCCTCCAATGCCCCGGGCCAATCATGGCGGTCTACAAGAGGATGCTGACCCTCGAGTCCGGCGATCAGCTCCTCGTGCAGGCCACCGATCCGGGCTTTGCGCGTGACGTACAGGCCTGGTGCGAGCAGACCGGCAACAGCCTGCTGGACCTGCGCCAGGAATCGGGGCGCACGACAGCCCTGATCGCCAGGAGGATGCCGCTCGCGCTGCCCGACTCACGCGAGGGGCAGGGGCCGGCCCGCGCCAAGACCCTGGTGGTGTTCTCCGCCGACCTGGATCGCGCCCTGGCCGCCTTTGTGATCGCCAACGGCGCCGCCTCCATGGGCCAGCCGGTGACCATGTTCTTTACCTTTTGGGGACTCAACGTCCTGCGGCGCCCCCGGCCCGAGCCGACCCGCAAGAGCCTTGTGGAACGCATGTTTGGGTGGATGATGCCCAGGGGGCCGGCGGCCTTGAAGCTGTCCAAAATGCACATGGGCGGCCTGGGCACCGCGATGATCAAGCAGGTGATGAAGGCCAAGAACGTGGATTCGCTGGAGCAGATGATCGCCTCGGCCCGGGAGGTGGGCGTGCGCATGATCGCCTGTCAGATGTCGATGGACCTGATGGGCATTCAGGCACCAGAGCTCGTGGAGGGCGTGGATATCGGCGGCGTGGCGACCTACATCAACGAGACGGACAAGGGCAACGCAACCCTGTTCATCTGATCGGCGGCTCGCCGGGTCTAGGGCGTGCCGTCTCGATAGAGCCGCTCGTAGCGCCGATAGTGCTCATATATGTAGGTCACATAGTCCTGGGCCTGCTGCACCGGGATCGTCTCATAGAACAGATCGTGATCCTCGATGGGCTGGCCGTTGGTCCAGTTGCGCAGGTTGCCCGGCCCGGCATTGTAGGCCACCAGCGTCGCGATCCAGTCGCGATCGTACATGCCCAGGAGCAGATCCAGGAACCAGGCGCCATAGTGCAGGCTCACATGGGGGCGCAACAGCAGGTCGTGGTGATAACCCTCGACCTGCAGGCGCTCGGCGATCCATTCGCCGGTGGCGGGCATCACCTGGGCCAACCCCAGCGCCCCGGCGTACGAGCGCGCCCACGGGCTGAACAGGCTCTCCTGCCGCACGACCGCCAGCAGCAGCAACGGGTCCAGATCATAGCGCTCGGCGTTGGCCTCGACCAGGCCGTTGTACAGATTGGGATACGCCAGTCGCAGCAGGTCATCGGGCGGATCGCCGACGCCCGCCTCCTGGGCGAGCCGCGCGATGCGCTGGGCGCACCACACCATCGAGGGATAGACGCTCCACTCTTGCGTAAGTCGGGCCAGGATCAGCAGATCACGAGGGTTGTCGCGGACCTCTTGCTGGAGCCGGCGTAGGCTATGGGTCGCGTCTGTGTGCCAACCAAGCTGCTCCAGAGCATCGATCTCGCCCAGCCAGGCGTGGTTGGGAGCATCCAGCGTGGCCGATGCCGTGTACCAGCCGGTGACCCAGTCGTCGAGGGCCTGCCAGGCCTCGTCGCTGTCGGGCAGCCCGGGCGATACCTGGGGATCGACGCCAGAGGCGAGGCGGGGCGGAGCGTGCTTGAGCAGATCGCGGGCCCGCAGGCCATAGTACGTTTCTGGCGAGACGCGGACCGCCTCGTTCCAAAAGACGTCGGCCTGGTCCATCTGCCCCGCCAACTGGGCGCTGAGGCCCAGCCAGGTGAGCAGGCGCGCCCGCTCGGCCGGCGCCTCGGTCTCGTCATAGACGGCGCGCCAGATGGTGCTGGCGGTGTAAGGATCGTTCTGGGCATAAGCCGCCAGGCCCTCTCGGAACGCCGCCTCGCCCGCTCGCTCATGGCTGGCATACTCTGTCGCCAGTGTCCCATAGTAGAGGGCCGCCTGCGTCCAGTTCCGGCCGCGTTCGCTGGCCTGCGCCGCCTGCCAGAGCGCCTCGGGGGCGCGCGGGTGCGAAGGATGGGTTACATAGAACTCGTAGTAAAAGGGCGAGGGATCGCTCCCGCTGGCGCCGATGGCCCAGGCCTTGGAGAGCCAGGCATCGGCCAGCAGATCCTGATCACCGGCCAACTCAATGGCCCGATCGTAATGCTTGGCCGCCTCAGCAAACTGCCCCTGCTTGGTCAGGGTGTTGCCCAAATAGTAGCGCGCCTCGGCCATGCCCAGCGGCGGCTCTGCCTGAATGTGGTAGTTGAGGTACTCGAGCGCCTTGGGGTACTGCTGCGCATAAAAATAGATCTTGCCCCGCATCAGATCGGTCATGGCGGCTCGAGCCTCCACGGCGGGCGGGGGTGCATTCTCTGAGGGCTCGTCCTCCTCGTCCGCACTGGGCGCGTTCGAGGCGACCGGCGGGGGCGGCGGCTCGGGCAGGCCAGCCAGCTCCTGGAGAGAAAGATAGGCGGCAAAGCTCTCGGGCTGTTCCGTCACGACGCTGTAGAACGCCTCAAAGGCGTCGGCATCGTGGCTGGCCTCGCGCAGGGTTTCCCCCTTGTAGTGGGTAATCAGCGCCCGGTAGCTGGGGAACTCGGCGAACGACAGAATCTCGTCGTACACCCGCAGCGCGCTGTTGTGATCCCAGTTGCGCCGATAGGCCGCCGCCAGCTCGGCCAGCACCTCGGCGCGAAAGGAGGGCTCTAGCCGCGAGATATCGATCTGTTCCAGCATCAGGATCTGTTGCGAGATCTCGCCCAGGGTCTTGTAGGCTCGGGCCATGCGCCAGTACACAAAGGGCGCGGCATCGTCTCGCAGAGCGAGATAGTCCCGATAGGCCGCGATGGCGCCCTGCCAATCGCCCTTGTCCTCGTTCACCGTACCCAAAAGCCCCAGGGCCTCGGCCCGCAGACCGTCCGAGCTCTCGACGGCGGCCACCCACGACAGATGCGAGATCGCCAGCTCATGCTGCTTGTCGGCGTAAAAGGCGCGCGCGAGCTGGAGCACCCAACGCGGCTTGGTCTCCGGGTCCGCCTCATTGACGACCTGCTGCCAGAGGCGGATGCTCTGCTCATAGTCACCCTCGTACAGGGCCTGCTCCGCAGCCTGGATCACCGGCCACAGCTCTGGGTCCACCTGCGAGAGATCGGGCCGCTGGCGTGTGGGCGCCGGCTGGGACGCCGGGTCGTCGGGCGTGGCGGGCAGATCCGCCTCGTGGTCGGGCGTCGAGGGAGCATCTGTCAAAGGCGTGCTCACAGGCGTCGGTTCCCTCCCGGGAAGGGGCGGCAGCTCGAGGCCACAACCGGCCGTCGCCAGCACCACGACCACCGCCGCGATCAGCGCTACGAGTCGGTGGAGGCGTCCGGGTCGTCTGTGGACGGAGCCGATGCGCCCGGCTTGCGGGCGGCCCACAGGATGCGCGGGCAAGAGGCTGTCGGTGGCTCGAATGTAAAGCAATGATACATCCCCTCGATCTGAAAACCGACATCGGTCAGGAGCGTGGCAATGTGCTCGCGCGGATAGCCCTGCTCGGTATGCTCTTCGATGGCCTTGCGATAGAGGTCCCCCTGGCGCTCAAAGCAGGTGACCTTGACCGTCGTCCGCTGTCGATACGCATCAAAGCGGCTCTCCAAGATCACCGTCAGATCTTGCGTATCGGTGACATAGGTCGAATCGTCCCAGAAGGTGGCCAGCGCCCAGGGCGTGTTCATGTCAAAGACGAGCAGGCCGCCGGGCGCCAGGACACGATACACACCGCGAAAGACAGCCTGCAGATCCTCGCTCACGAGCATATAGTTCAGGCTGTCGTACAGGCAGGTGGCCAACTGGACCGGCTCGCCCAGAGCGAGGTGGCGCATGTCCTGCTGCAACCAGTGAACGTCCAGCGCCTGCGCATCCTCGCCTTGGGACTGGGTCTGCTTGCGTCGCGCTTCGGCCAGCATGTGGGCCGACCCGTCCACACCCAGGACGCGCCAACCCTTGCGGGCCATGGCGAGGGCCACCGTTCCGGTGCCGCAGGCCAGCTCCAGCATCGATCCCCTGGTTACCCGATGGCGCTCTAGCAGGCTATCCAGATAGGGCAGCATCTGCAGGCTGAACGAGATCTGCCCCGATGCGTCATAGATGGCGGCATAGCGCTCATAGATGCCCAAGCCCTGCTCCCGTCTCTCGTAATGCTCGGATTATAGCGAGGCGGCCCCAATCCGCCAATCGCCCCGGCGAATCTGCTGCTGTGACCGCATCTTGGCGGCGTTGCCACAGCATGCCTGCTCGCAGAAATGGCACAAGCGCAGCAAACAATCTGTTGCTGCGCTCACGACCTCGCGAGCCCGCCAACAGCGGGCTCGCACGTAATGCTTCACGCGTGTCTAGCGACGACGGCGTGTCTAACGACGACGGCGTGTCTAACGACGACGGCGTGTCTAACGACGACGCTGGAAGCGCATCTTTTTCCGCATTTTGCGATACTTGTGACGTGCGATCTTCTTGCGGCGCTTTTTAACGACACTACCCATAGAATCACCCCTTTCCTTGCAGGATTTGATGTCTACAACCTTAACACAAGAGGGCTATCCTGTCGAATTCCACCAGCGTCCATGCACATAGCCATAGCGCGCAAACGGGGCGCAAAGCCTGCCCTGCGCCCCACCGGTATCGATCCCGAATCGCTATGCTTGTGCCTGCTTGCGCTACTCCTCACCCTCGTCGCCGGGACTCCAGCCATGAGAGCCCCAGTCATCCGGGGGCTCGGGTTGTACGATCGCGACCACGCGCCCATGCACATCCACAACGATGCGAAAGCCATATTGGGCCAGCCAGGGCACCCATTGCGATGTGTCGCTCTGGCGCATGTTCTGGGTCATCTGGTTGATCGACGCTTCCACAGCCGCCTTGGCCAGAATGTCATCGGTGCCCATCATCTGCAGCATCGTCTCCACAAGCTGCTCGCGCATCGTGACGATCTGTTCCTGCAGGTTCTCGATAACATAGTTGTCGATGCGATAGGCTTCAACATGTCGCAAAAACCCGTCATCGGGGATCGCGTAATGTGCGATGCCACCGACCATGACGACCGGCGCCTTTTCGCCGGCCTCGTTATAGACCAGCCCCCCAAACACGGCCTGACGCAGGGCGAGATCGTCCTGTGAGTTGCCCGTTCTGTGCTGGCCTGTATTATTCGACATATCGTTCACCTCCCCTTGCCTCATACCTATTATAAAGGCTCGTGGTGCAATATGTCAACTCGCCGCGCGTCTTGACCAACCGTCCTCGCCCGGCGTTCGTTCCCGAGGTCAAGGGGAGCAGCGCAAGAGCCCTAGCGCATCCTTTTGCCTATTCCGTCACGATTCACGTGGGTCGACACGCGATCCAACGCCACCGTGGGGCACATGCGGGACGGCAAATAGCCCAGATCGACCTTCTGTTCGCTTGTGACGGTCTCCTTCCGGCGGAAAAGCGCCTTGACGAACCCGGCCACCCTGACTCTAGTACTGTGACGCAATGTCTGTTTGTCATTCATGATTGTACCTCCCTATAAACATCGTAGCATACTTTAGTAATCTAGTCAAGTATAGGATAAGGCCACGACAGCCTGCGCCGGAAGGTTACCCCATTCTGGGGTTTGACAGATCGCATTATTCGAGCAGACTAAGAGTGTATGGACGGTCTTTTTCGCCTCGAGCCGTCCTCGAGTTAGCGTCTGCGTGGGCGATGGTTCGCATCTATGATCTATTCTTGCCCCGCCACACGACTGGAGTGGGTGTATTCCTTGCGGCGGGAACGGACCTGCAACCTGGAC
>SKRJ01000186.1 GCA_007118555.1 Anaerolineae bacterium
GTCGTTCGGTTACCTGGACGCCTCGGTCAAGACAATTGCGGTGGACGGTGTAGAGCCGACGGAGGAGAACGCGCTTGCAGGCGTCTATCCGGTGATCCGGCCCCTGAACATGCTGACGCCGGGCGAGCCTACGGGTATCGCGGGCGCATGGCTCGAGTTCATGCTGAGCGCCGAGGGGCAGGCCATCGTCTCTGGCGAGGGCTACCTGCCGGTTCGATAGATGATAGAACGACTTGTTGATAGCGAGAGGGCCGGGTTTCCCCCCCCGGACCCTCTCGTGCCGCGCGTCAGAGGATCGCTGTACCGCCCGAGGGAGAGGACCGTTCCAGGGGGACAGAAGGCACGTGCCGAGGGCCTTGGGCAGAGAGAGCCAGAGAAGGATTCCAAAAGATGGAGTTGGATATATGCAGATGAGATACGTCATAGATCGTAGCGTCAAGGGCGTGCTCTTGTTGACAGCCCTGGTATCGCTGCTCGTGCTCATGCTGATAGGGATGTTCATCCTGCGCGAGGGGCTGCCGGCCTTTCGCCAGATCGGGCTGAACCGCATGTTCACCAGCAGCGTCTGGCGCCCCACCATTGGCGAGTTTGGCATGCTCGGTATGGTGGCCGGCTCCATCTGGGCCACCCTGGGGGCCATCGTCCTCGGCGTGCCTCTGGCCGTCGGTTGTGCCCTGCTGCTGGCCGAAGTCGCGCCGCCGTCGGTGCATCGGGTGCTGCGGCCCTCTATCGAGCTGCTGGCGGGCATTCCTTCCGTCGTATACGGCCTGTACGGTATGGTGGTTCTGGTGCCGCTGGTGCGCCGTATACAGGTTCCTGGCAACGCAGGGTTCGGCGTGCTCTCCGCCTCGGTGATTCTGGCGATCATGATTCTGCCCACGGTGACGAGCATCGCCGAGGATGCCATCCGGGCGGTGCCCCGCTCCTACCGTGAGGGCAGCCTTGCCCTGGGGGCCACCCACTGGCAGACCATCACCGGGGTCATTCTTCCGTCGGCCCGCTCGGGCATCGTGGCGGGTATCATTCTGGGCGTTGGCCGGGCGCTGGGCGAGACAATGGCCATGATCATGGTGATCGGCAACTCGATCATCGTGCCCAGGCCGATCTCCAACAACCCGTTGACCGTCGTGCTCTCGCAGACGCGAACACTCACGGGCAACATCGCCCTCGAGATCAGCTATGCGACGGGGCTGCACGAGTCCGCGCTGTTTGCCACAGGCGTCATTCTCTTTGTGATGATCATGCTGGTGAACAGTATCGCCCGCTGGATGCTCCAGGGAAAGAGGGGAACATGAACACCATCGGAGCAGAGAGGCTTGTCGTAACTGCGCGTCGGAGCCTCCAACTATCCAAGAGACAGATCTCTCAGAAGCTGGCCTTTGGCATCTTTTGGATCGCCGGAATCATCACCGTGGGCATCATGCTGCTGGTCATAGGCTATGTGATGCTGCAGGGCCTGCGCATGGTCAACTGGGAGTTCCTGACGACGGCACCCCGGGGAGGCCTCTCTGGCGAGGGCGGCATGTCTACCACCATCGTCGCCACCCTCTATCTGGTGGGCGTGACCCTGGCCATCGCTGCCCCGCTGGGGATCGGCTCGGCGGTCTTTTTCGTCGAGTACGCCGGCGAGGCTGACGATCGCTCGGGCATCGTCAAGCGGCTGGTGGGCATTGCCCGATTCGGCGTCGAGACGCTGGCCGGTGTGCCCTCGATCGTCTTTGGCCTCTTTGGCTATGCCCTGTTCGTGACGACGTTGCGCTTTGGCTTTTCGCTGCTGTCGGCGGGCCTGGCCGGCGCCTGTCTGATCCTGCCCGTCGTGATCCGCACGACCGAAGAGGCGCTCAAGGTCGTGCCCCGCTCGTACCGCGAGGGAAGCCTCGCGCTGGGGGCCACCCGCTGGCAGACCATCTGGAACGTCGTGCTGCCCGCGGCCCTGCCCGGCATCATCACCGGCATCGTGCTCAGCGTGGGACGCGTCGTCAGCGAGACTGCCGTGTTCTATGTCACCCTGGGCGGCAGCCATCATATGCCCACATCGATCATGTCCAGCGGTCGCAGCATGGCGCTGCACGTCTATTACCTGGCGATGGAGACCCGGGCCTTTGACAAGGCCATGGGCACAGCCGCTGTTCTTATCGTCACCATCGTTCTGATCAACGGGGCGATCAACTTTTTGTCGTGCCGTCTTTGCCCCAAGGAGTAACCCAATGCCTGCCACAAGCCTCAAGATTCGTTCTCAGAACTATAGCCTCTACTATGGCGGCTTTCGAGCCCTGCACGATATCAGCCTGGATGTGTATTCCAACAAGATTACTGCTATCATTGGGCCATCGGGCTGCGGCAAGAGCTCGATGCTGCGTACCCTGAATCGAATGAACGATCTCATTCCCGGCAGCCGAACGGAGGGCGAGGTGATGCTCGATGGCGAGGACCTGCTCCGTGGCGTCGACGTGGTAGAGTTGCGGCGTCGCGTGGGCATGGTCTTTCAAAAGCCCAACCCCTTTCCCAAATCTATCTATGATAACGTGGCCTACGGTCCGCGCACCCACGGTATACGCCAGCAGTCGGTGCTGGATGAGACGGTGGAAAGGAGCCTCAGGGCGGCCGCGCTCTGGGACGAGGTCCGTGACTCGCTGGACCATTCGGCGCTCGACCTATCGGGGGGACAGCAGCAACGGCTGTGCATCGCCAGGGCGCTGGCGGTCAAGCCAGAGATCATCCTGATGGACGAGCCCTGCTCTGCGCTGGATCCCATCGCGACGCTGCGCATCGAGGAGCTGATGCGCCAGCTCGCTCAGGACTATACCATTGTCATCGTGACCCACAACATGCAGCAGGCGGCCCGTGTCTCGGACCATACGGCGTTTTTCATGATGGAAGAGGATCGGGCCGGACGGCTGGTCGAGTATGGTCCCACGGAGCAGCTCTTTACCACGCCCAAGGACAAGCGCACCGAGGACTATATCACCGGGAGGTTTGGATGAGCGGAAAAAATCGTGTACTCGTGCTCTGCACGGGCAACTCGGCCCGCAGCCAGATGGCCGAGGGGCTCATCAACACGCAACTGTCCGATACGTGGGAGGCCCACTCGGCCGGCACCAAGCCCGCCGAACAGGTGCACCCACTGGCGGTGCAGGCCATGGCCGAGCTCGGCATCGATATCTCGCACCACGTGACCAAGGACCTGCGCCCCTTTTTCGGCGAGCCGTTTGACATGGTCATCACCGTGTGCGACAATGCCCGCAAGAGTTGCCCGGCCTGGCTGGGCGGTGGCACCGTTGAGCACATGGGCTTTCCCGATCCGTCTTTGGCCGAAGGCAGCCCCGAGGAGCGTCTCCAGGCCTTTCGTGACGTGCGAGACGCCCTCCAGGAGCGTCTGCTGAACCGGCTACGTGAGGGTGCGTGAATATCCAGATCCCGACCCGCCATAACCACAAACTGCGCGCGCTCATGGAGGCCATCAACGGCGACCAGGAGCTGGCGCAGCTTTATGTTTGTACCAATATCAATGCTGTGGATCGCGCGGGTCTGAATGACCATGGCGAGACCCACATACGCATCGTGGCCAACGCAGCCCTGCGGCTGATGCGCATTCTGATGGATGCGGGCGTTACGCCCAGCATTGTGCAACACTGTGACATGGACCCGGCGGATGCCGAACTGGTCGTCGTGCTGGCAGCGTGCCTCCACGACGTGGGGATGGTGATCCATCGCCACGAGCACGAAATGCTGGGTCTGGTGATCGCCTATCCCAAGGCGCGCCAGTTGCTGGCCGCCCTGTACGAGGAGCCCCAGCTTACCACCATGGTCAGCGAGGTGCTCCATGCGATTCTGGCGCATAACTGGGAAAACGAGTGTCTCACCCTCGAAGCGGGGGTCGTCAAGGTGGCGGATGCACTCGACATGACCCAGGGGCGATCGCGCATCCCCTTTGAGGCGGGCGCCGTAAACATCCACTCGGTCTCGGCCCAGTCCATCGAAAAGGTCC
Organism: Anaerolineae bacterium; assembly: GCA_007118555.1. Lineage (GTDB taxonomy): Bacteria > Chloroflexota > Anaerolineae > UBA1429 > UBA1429 > UBA1429. The sequence goes on from SKRJ01000186.1 coordinate 3,989, forward strand.
ATATTGAGCGGGGCGACGAGCGGCCTGTGCGCATCGTGGTGGACCTGAGCGGCACGGCGGGCATCTTTCAGGTGGACGAGTTGCTGCAACGCAAGCTCCGGCACTCGACCCTGGCCCCTCATGTAGAGATCGTCGCGCGCCTGGATCGCACAAATGAGCACCTCTCCAAGGTGTACAAGCTCTGAAAGGACCTGCCACGATGACAAGAACCGAACTGGATCGCGAGTTGCAGCGGTTGCAGGATCAGATGGTGACTTTGGGCAGCAAGGTCTCGAGCGCTCTGGAAGAGGCGGTAGACATTCTGCGCCGCCAGGATCTCGAGGCCGCCAGGCGTCTGATCGCCGCCGACCGCGCCATCGATGAGCAGCGCTATGGCATGGAAGCCCACATCCTCACCACCATCGCGCGCCAGCAGCCGATGGCCACCGATCTGCGTACCCTGGCGGCCATGCTCGAGATCATTGCGGATCTGGAGCGCATCGGCGACTATGCCGAGGGGATTGCCAAGATCACCCTGTTGTACGGCGCCGAGGAGCCGATGCCACCGATCCCCCAGATCCCCAAGATGCTACAAAAGTCACGAGAGATGCTGGATCGCGCCCTGGAGGCGTTCCTGGAGGGCGATGTGGAGGCGGCGCGCGCCATTCCGGCAGAGGATGACATAGTGGACGCGCTCTACAACGAGGTCAACCAGATCTTGCTGGACATGATGCTCGAGGACCCGAAAAAGACCGAGCAGACCAATCTGTTGCTGTGGGCGGCCCACAATCTGGAGCGCTCGGCGGATCGGGTGACCAACATCTGCGAGCGGGTGGTCTTTACCGTTACGGGGGACATGCACGAGCTGGACTAGCAACACCCATGGCCGATAGGCGACACCAAGGGCCGCGGGGATCTCCTCGCGGCCCTCTTGCATGCGCGGCTACTCGACGTGCACGCTGGGGTACTGGGCCAGCGCATCCATGTTCAGCGTTACGCCCAGCCCGGGGCGCTCGGGAACGATCAGGTGGCCATCGACCGCTTCCGGCTCGAGGGCGCCTTCCACCAGCTCGTAGAAATCCGCGGTGTGGTAGGGGAACCACTCTTGGATGATAAAGTTGGTGATACAGGCGTCGAGCTGCACGGCGACGGCGGTAGAGATGGGGCCGGCGCAGTTGTGCGGCTGGACGTGCGTGTCATAGGTCTCGGCATAGGCCGCGATCTTTTTCACCTCGGTGAGGCCGCCCGCCAGCCCCATGTCGGGCTGCAGGATGTCCAGCACCTGCTTTTCGATGTACTCGCGGAACCCATAGCGGGTATAGAGCCGCTCGCCCGCCGCGATGGGGATGCGCACATTCTCGGACACCTTTCGCATGGCATCCACGTTCATGGCGTCCACCGGCTCTTCGTAGAAAAAGGGCCGCAGGTGCTCGATGCGCCGCCCAAACTCGATGGCCGAGGTCACGCCCAGGTTGCCATGCACCTCGACCAGGATATCGACATCGGGTCCCACCGCGTCGCGCACGGCGGCCACCCGCTCATACGCCAGGTCGGACATGCGCTTGGGAAGCACGCGCTCGGGCATGCGCGGCCCCTGGCCCGACAGGTCGAGGAAGGGGTCGAACTTTATGGCGGTATAGCCATCGGCCACCACCCGCTGGGCCGCCTCGGCGTACTCTTCCGGCGTATCGCAAGTGGCCGTGGCGCTGTTGGTCATGCCCACATACCAGCCGTTGGCGTACAGGCGCAGCGTGTCGTTGACCCGCCCGCCCAACAGCTCGTAGCAGGGCACGCCATAGGCCTTGCCCTTGATGTCCCACAACGCCGCGTCGATGGCGCTCATGGCGCCATAGATCACCGGCCCGCCGCCCTGGCCCCAAAAGGTGCGCCGAAAGAGGGTGTGCCACATGGCCTCGATGCGAAAGGGGTCGGCGCCCAGCAGGAAACGCTCGGCCAGTTGCTTGACCATGCCAATGGCCGCGTCGCTGCCGGTGCCATAGGCCAGCGCCACCTCGCCCGCGCCCTCGAGGCCCTCGTCGGTGCTGATGCGCACGAAAATGGGGTTCCAGGCCGACTGGAACTGCACGTCATAGATGCCAACGGCTGTGATCTTCATGGTTCTCTCCTCGGTGATGTCCAGGGCCTGCCTCAGGATGCCTCGTCGATCCGGATGCATTCGTACTGTCGGATTGCCTCTTCGTTCAGGGTGACGCCCAGGCCCGGCCTGTCCGGCACGGTGAGGTAACCGTCCACGGCCTTGTCGTCCAGCGGCTCTTCTACCAGCTCCAGCACCGAGTCGCCAGCGTAGGGGCGCCACTCCTGGATGATAAAGTTGGTGAGGCAGGCGTCGAGCTGGATGCAGGCCGCGGTGTGGATCGGGCCCGCGCACAGGTGCGGCTGGATGTGCAGGTTGTACGTCTCGGCATAGTCGGCGATCTTTTTCGTCTCGGTGAGACCGCCCGCCAGACCGACATCGGGCTGCAGGATGTCGAGGGCCTGCGACTCGATGTACTGACGAAAGCCAAAGCGGGTATAGAGGCGCTCGCCCGCCGCGATGGGCAGGGACACGTTCTGGGTCACCTTGGGCATGGCGTCGACATTGAGGGCGTGCACCGGCTCCTCGTAAAAGAACGGGCGATAGGGGACCAGGCGA
>SKRJ01000471.1 GCA_007118555.1 Anaerolineae bacterium
GTCACCCAGGCGCCCGAGGGCTGCGATTTTCGGTTCAACATTGAAAAGAACTGGCTCCGCAAGAGAGCCCAACCCGAGCGCGAGCCCGAGCTGGCTACATCAACAAGCAAAGGATAGTGACCATGAGTGAGACGAAACGCCTGCAAGGCCTCATGGCGGTGCTGGTAACGCCGCTGCTAGAGGACGAATCGGTGGACGAGAGCGCCTGGCGCAAGCTGATCCGCCGCGTGATCGACGCGGGCTGCCATGCCGTGGTGGCCCTGGGCACCGGCGGCGAGTTTGCGACGCTGCGTGATGACGAAAAGAGCCGCGCCCTGCGTATCGCGGTCGACGAGGTGGCCGGCCAGGTGCCCCTGATCGCCGGGACGGGCGAGCCCGGCACCCGGCGAGCGGTGACACGCACCCAGGAGGCCGCCGAGTTGGGCGTCGATGCCGCCATGGTGGTGCCGCCCTACTATTACCCCTGCGATCAGGAGGCGGTCCTGGCCCACTACCGGACGTTGGCCGCCGAAGGGGGCGTGCCCATCATGCTGTACAATATCCCCCAGCTCACCAAAGTGCCGTTGGAGGTGAGCACGGTGGCCAGCCTCGCCCGGGAGCCCAACATCGTCGGGATCAAGGACTCGAGCGGCAATCTGGCGGGCTTTCAGCAGCTATTGGCCGCCGCCAAAAGCGATACCTTTTCCGTCGTCACGGGCAGCGACCACCTCTTGTTTGCCAGCCTGGTCGTCGGCGGCGATGGGATCATTGGCACGGGGATGAATCTGGCGCCCCAGTGGTTTGTCCAGCTCTGGGAGGCCGTACAGGCAGGGCGTTGGGGCGAGGCCCGCGAGCTACAGACGCGCATCGCGGGCATGCACGCCGGCATCGCCCATGGCGATTTTCCCGCCGGCATGAAGGCCGCCCTGGCGCTCCTTGGCATCGGCAACGGGCTGGTCGCCGCGCCCCGTCGCTCGGCCACACCGGCCGAGAGCGAGCGCATCGCCGAGGCGTTGCGAGAGATGGATCTGCTGGCGTAAGAGGGATACTTTGGCGGGCGGATGCTGCCCGATGCTGCATGCGCCCGCGCCGACATCCCTACGACTTGTGGGAGGTATCCTCCGGCACATAGGGCGTGGGGATATACTCGACCGACGGGCGCCGCTGGGCGGTCTGCGGATGGAGCACCATCAGATCATAGACCTGCTTGGGCACCTCGGTGCTCACCCGCAGCCCAAAGCTGCGCGCCTCGCCCACCGAAATCGGGTAATCATGGGTCCATTGGCCCGAGGTGAGCGTCTCGGCGATGCGCTCGGCCTGCTCCGGCTCGTGATGCGACGACAGGATGCTGGTTGCCGTATTGCGCACCTGGCGGATGGCCTTTTCTGCGATGTCCGCCAGCATCAGGGTCCGATCGTCGATCTCGTTGATATCCTTGCGCTCCAGCACGCTCAGGATCGAGACGGCGGGCTGATCGCCCAACTGTGGGTCGACGGGGCCAAGGACGGCGTTGGGGTCCATGATGATCTGGTCGGCGGCCAGGGCGATCAGGGTGCCGCCCGACATGGCATAGTGGGGCACAATGACGGTGACGGGGGCGGGATGGCGGCACAGAGCATAGGCGATCTGCCCCGAGGCCAGCACGACGCCCCCCGGCGTGTGGAGAATCAGATCGATGGGGACATCGGGCGAGGTGAGCTTGATGGCGCGCAGCACCTGCTCCGAGTCTTGGATGTCGATATAGCGCACGAGGGGCAGGCCGAAAAAGCGCCACGTCTCCTGGCGATGGATCAGCGCGATCACGCGGCTGCCCCGTGCCCGCTCCAGCTCTTGCAGGAGTCTGCCGCGGCTGGCCTCGACCATCTTTTGGCGGATGATCGGTTGCAGCGCCGCGATCACCAGCAAGATCAAGACCACGTTCAGAAACGCCATGGTTGTGTCGCCCATCGATTTCGCTCCTACCAGGGGCTGTATTCCTCGTCATATCGACACGCAATGCTCTCTCGATCTCTCAAAAACCAGACCAGGATGAGCCCGGTGGCAAAGCCGCCTACATGCGACCACCAGGCCACCCCACCAAACTCGGCACCCATTCCGATCACGCCCAGGCTCATCAACCCCTGAAGGATCTGGGTGATGAACCAGATGCCAAAGTATACCACGGCCGGAATCTGGATGAACCAGGGCAGGCCGATCAAGAGTAGCGTAAAGACGCGCGCGCGAGGATAGAGGATCAGATAGGCGCCCATGACGCCGGCGATGGCCCCGCTGGCGCCAATGACTGGCAGGCTGCTATCGGGGTTCAGCATGACGTGCAGGCCCACCGCGATCAGCCCGGCCGTCAGATAGAAAAAGAGATATCGCCAGGGCCCCATGCAGTCCTGGATGTTGTCGCCAAAGATGAACAGGGCCCACATATTGGTCAGGAGATGGAACCAGCTACCGTGGAGGAACATCGAACTGAACAGCGTCCCGATCTGCCCCAGAGTAGGATCGGCCAGGACTCGCTCTGGAACCGCGCCAAAGCGCATAAAGATCGCCTGCACCTCTGGTGGCTCCAGGCCCAGCTTTAGGAAAAAGACGAGCGCGCTGGCCAGTATGATGGCATAGTTCATGAACGGCGTACTGCGCGCGCGAATATTGTCTTGGATAGGGAGCATCAAAGGGTCCTATACATGGTATATACTGTGATCATTATCGCCCTTTGACGCGGGGCCGTCAAGACATTGGATCCATCACCCGCCATATGGCGTACTCGGAGATCGTGCGCGTCGCGGACCGTGGAGACTGTCGCAAGAGGGATTGATAGCGAGGAAAGGACAAACGGTATGCGGATCTGTGTCTACTGCTCCTCCAGCTCGAGGGTGGGGCCCGCGTATGTAGAGGCTGCACAGACGCTGGGCGAGACGCTGGTCGCTCGCGGCCACGAGCTGGTATACGGAGGTGGGTGCACCGGGCTCATGGGGGTCGTGGCACGAGCGGTGCACAGTCGGGGAGGCCATGTGACGGGGATCATCCCCGAGCGCATGATCCCCTTTGAGGTGGCCTATCACGAGGCGGACGAGCTGATCACAACCGAGACGATGGCCGAGCGCAAGGGGTTGATGATCGCCCGCTCGGACGGCTTTGTCGCTCTGCCTGGCGGCCTGGGCACTCTGGAGGAACTGAGCGAGATATTGACGCTCAAGCAGCTGGAGTATCTCGATGCGGCGTTGGTGCTGCTCAATGTGGGGGGCTTTTATGAGCCGCTGACGGCCTTTTTCGAGCGCCTCATCGATCTCGAGTTCGTGCTCCCCGAGCATCGCTCGCTATATCATCTGGCCAATAGCCCCGCCGAGGCCCTGGATCATGTCGAGCGGTATCGAACCCATAGCGCCCCCAGCAAGTGGCTCTCGCGCTAACGTCCCAAGGGGCGCCTACTCCTCGGGAATGTCCTCCAGATGCAGCCAGCCCCGCCGCAGCCCGACCATTACGGCCTCGGTGCGGGAGCCGACCTGCAGTTTGCCAAAGATATTGGCCATGTGGGATTGCACGGTACGCGGGCTCACGAACAGCCGCTCCGAGATCTCGCGGTTGCCCAGCCCCTGCGCCGCCAACCGCAAGACCTCGAGCTCGCGCTCGGTGAGGGTCTCGCCATCGGCAGGAGAGGGCGTATCCGAGGGGCCCGAGGCGACCCGGCTGAGCACTTTTTTGGCGATGGCCGGATGCAACACCGACTCGCCGGCATGGATCCGCCGCACGGCGTTGATCAGATCGCTGCTGCGGGCGTTCTTGAGCAGGTAGCCGGCCGCCCCCGCCTCGAGGATGGCAAAGACGTATTCGTCGTAATCATACGCCGTGAGTACAAGGACAGAGATCTGGGGGAGCCGCGCCTTGATCGCCTTGGTCGCCTCGATACCGTTCATCACAGGCATGCTGACATCGAGCACGGCGATATCGGGCCGCTCTTGCTCGGCAAGATCGATGGCCTCTTGCCCATCGCTCGCCTCGGCGACCACGTTCAGGTCCGCTTCTCTCTCCAGGATCTGCCGCGTGCCCTCCCGAACCACCACATGATCATCGGCGAGCAGAATGCGTATCGGTTTCATCATGCACGTTCTCCTGTAACTCGACCGTGCCTTGGTACTCATCATACTCCGGGCTACGGGAAAGCCAAGTGCGATCGGCGGTTTTGCACAAGGGCTGCACAGCGACGAGCTCTACCCATCGCCGCCCACTGCGATTGATAGAGCTCGTCTTACCAAGGAGGAGAAGAAGTGCTGCACCCGCGTCAACGGGATATTAGCGCTCTTGGGCAAAAGTAGGTGTTTTTGGGTCACCGTCCTCTTGCTTGATCTTACTATACAGGACGCCCCCCCTGGTGACATCCGCCAGATCACGCATTTGGGATAAGCAATTCCAACTATGTGTCTCCGCAAACGGTCAACCATTAGAGCGTATCACCTCCGTCAGAAGGCATGACAATGGTACTCAAGGGGATGACAACGCGCACCGTGGTCCCCTGTCCCGTTCTGGAAGTGATGGTGGCGCGGCCGCCAAACAGACGAGCGCGCTCGTGGATGCCGATCAGACCGAGCCGGCCGGATGCCAGCATGGCGCCGGGATCGCGCGGCACCTCAAAGCCCACGCCATCATCCTGCACCTCCAGCATCACCCAATCCTGGTCATAGATCAGGCTCAAGGTCACGTAGCGGGCCTCGGCGTGTCGACGCGCATTATTGAGGCACTCTTGCGCCAATCGATAGAGACCCAGCTCCAGCTCGGGCAGCAGCGGCTGCGGCTCTCCCTTGATCTCGATATCGACATCAAAGGTTCCCTCTCGCTCGGCTCGGCGGCCGAGGATCTCGAGCGTGCGTGAAAGGCCCAGCTCCTCCAAGAGGGGCGGGCGCAGATCGCTGGTAAAGCGCCGCACTCCCTGGAGCGTATCATCCACCATGTCGCGGAGCCCGCTCAGCTCGCGACCCAACTGCTCGTCGGTGACGCCAGATTCAGCATCCTCGATGCGCCTCCCAAGGATGATCAGGGCCTGCGCGGTCTCGTCATGAAGCTCGCGCGCGATGCGCTTGCGTTCCTCTTCTTGCGAGTTGAGGATCGAGACCACATACCGTTGAATGTCGAGACGATAGCGTTGCAGCTCGGCCGCCATGCGGTTAAAGGCCCTCTCCAGGTTGCGCACCTCGGAAGGCCCCGCGTTCAGCGAGACCTGGGTATCAAAGTCGCCTTCTGCCAGGCGTTCCACCTGCTCCACCAGACTGCCCAGGGGGGCCGTCACCCGTTGGCTGCCCAGGGCCAGGATCATCAGAGGCATAGCCACGATGCCTATCAAGAGGATCGCCATCAAATAGATGAACGGTTGCAGAGGCGCCACAATGTTGTCCCACAGCTCGGAGGTGAGCAGGCCCCAGCCATCCCAGGTTTCGTCGGCAAAGAGTGAGCTGGCGAGCTGACGCAGCGGAATGGGGGCATAGCCAACGACCATCCGATGCCCACGATCGTTGATGGTGCTGGCGCCCTTGTTGCCGACGAGGACCGAGGCCACCGCTGGATGGCGCCTGGCATCGGCGCCGATCATCTCTACCTCGGGATGGCTCAGTATGATGCCATTCGGGTCCACCAGATACGAGAATCCCGTTTCGCCCACACGCACCTTGTCGAGGGCCGAGGCCAGGGCCTGGCCATCGGACAGGCGCCAGATGCCGAGCACACAGCCACCGAACTGCCGCGAGGTGTCGAAATAGGGGATGGCTACGACGATCATCCGATGGCCGTCACGACTGGTCAATATGGAGGAGCGCACCGGCCGTCGCACCTGGCGGGTGTGCTCGAAAAAGTCAAAATGCCCAAAGGCCTCATCCAGGGTGCCGCCCACGGTGGCGATCACATTGCCGTTGGCATCCACGACGCTGATCCGGTCGAAACGCTCCTGGAGGGGCACGTTACTATCCAAGAGAGCCTGCAAAAGAGCCACATCGCCGGAGCGCACCTCCTCGGTCGAGGCCACCTGCGTCAGCAACAGGACCGAGTCGGACCAGTAAGAGGCCATCTGCTGAGCGGCAAGCTGCACGAGCTCGGCATCGCGCCGCTCCACGAGGGCCTGGGTCAGGCGTGTGAACCCAAAAAAGCTCACGATCGCCAGCGCCAGGAGCAGGGCGATAATCGGCGCCGCAGTGGATAACAAGAGCTGCGTCCGCAAACTGCTGACACGTGGGCGACGAGGAAAACGCATTACGGCTCCAAGGCATGTCTGGCATGTCCCGCGCTATCACGAAACACCGTTGCAGCATTCCGCTTGCAGAACAGATTATAGCACGGGGTCAAGGCTTGAGGAAAAGCGCGCCGTGAGCACGCAGACAGGATCTCGTGTCCATGCCGGCCGAGCAAAGCTCGCCATGCAGCATGGTGCGAGACACGTCCTGGATGGCGGGCTATCAATGGCGGCGGGCGCATAAAGTGCCTCGGAGCGTCTCTACAGCGGTGGCTCGCCCAGGGCTGCCTCACCCGAGCAGCGCTGCCCATGGGAAAACAGTCTGGCTAGTTCCGTAACCACCGTGTCCACGAGCGAGCTGCGACTGTCGGCGAAGACCAGACGTGTTCTGGGAAGCGCCCGTGACTCTCCCCATGCGGCCTGGA
>SKRJ01000302.1 GCA_007118555.1 Anaerolineae bacterium
GGCGATGGGTACCGGGTGGCCAACCAGATCCCCGAGGAAGAGGTGGATCGCGTGTTGGGCGAGCTGGAAGCGCAGATGAAGGCGGCGGCCCAGAACCTCGAGTTTGAAAAGGCGGCGCTCATGCGCGACCAGATCCTCGAGCTGCGCCGCGATCTGCAGCAACAGGATGACCGACCGGAATGGGAGCGGTACCGTGAGCTCGATCGCAAACAGGGCTGATTTGGGGCGCGAGCCGCCCACGGACGCCCACCGCGAGCCTGGTTATCTCACCCTGCATGCCAGTGGCGCTTTGGAGGACCGCGTGGCCCGGGCCCTGGCCGATCTGTCGGCCTGCCGCCTCTGTCCGCACCGCTGCGGCGTCAATCGTCCGGGCGGAGAGAGAGGCTACTGCGGGGCGGGGGCCAGGGCGCGGGTGGCCAGCTATGACGCCCATCACGGCGAAGAGCCGCCCATCAGCGGCACGCGGGGCTCGGGGACCCTCTTTTTCTCCCACTGCACCGCCCGTTGCATCTTTTGCCAGAACTATACCATCAGCCAGACGGGGCTGGGCGATGACATGAGCACCAGTGAACTGGTCGGGGCGATGATCACGCTCCAGCGCCGGGGCTGCCACAACATCAATCTGGTGTCGCCCACTCACTTTGTGCCCCAGATCCTGGCGGCGGTGGCCCTCGCGGTCTCCAAGGGACTGCGCATCCCCCTCGTGTACAACACCGGCGGATACGAGTCTGTCGAGACCCTGCGGCTCCTGGATGGGGTCGTCGACATCTATATGCCCGATGCCAAGTACGCCGATGACGACGTGGCCCGCGAGCTGTCCGGGCTAGAGGGCTATGTGGAGGCTAATCGGACGGCGATGCTCGAGATGAAGCGTCAGGTGGGGGCGGCGTTGCAGACGGATGCCGACGGCGTCGCCTACCGGGGCATGGTGGTGCGCCATCTGGTGCTCCCCGATGGGCTCTCCCAGAGTCGCGAGGTGCTGGCCTGGATCGCCCGCGAGCTGGGGCGCGACACCTATGTCAATCTCATGGCCCAGTACTATCCCGCCCATCGCGCCGTGGGACATCCCAGCCTGGGCAGGCGGCTGTATAGAGATGAGTACCGCGACGCGCTAGAGGCCATGGAGGAGCTGGGCCTGGAGACCGGCTGGAGCCAGGCGTTGAACCGGATCTATTAGCGGTCTGCGCCACGGAGGGCAGGGATGGAGAGCAAGAGCCTCTTTGCGGGCCAGCGCCTGGAGATGACCGCTCTGGAAGAGTCGGATGCGCCGATCATCGCGCGCTGGTTCGACGATCCCGAGTTTGTGCGGCGGTTCGAGGCGGTGCCCGCCCGCCCTCGCGCCGCGGCCGAGATCCAGGGCCTGATCCTCACCGCCCGGGACAGCCAGGACGACTACCTGTTTGGGTTTCGCCTGCGGGGCATCCGCTCGCTCGTGGGGTACGGCGCCCTGGATGGCATCAACTGGCGCAATCGGGTGGCCTGGTTGGCGGTGGCCCTCTCCTCGGACTATTGGGGCAGGGGGCTGGGCCGAGAGGCGGTGCGCCTCATGCTGGGGTATGCCTTTGGCGAGCTCGAGCTACACCGGGTGCAGCTCACCGTCTTTGCCAGCAACGACTCCGCCATCCGGCTGTACGAGGGGATCGGGTTTCAGCGCGAGGGCGTCTACCGCGAGTTCCTGCAGCGGGACGGCCAACGGGTCGATATGCTCCTCATGGGGATGCTGGCCCACGAGTGGGGTACGCTGGCGGCTGGAGGCTCAAGCTCTCCGCCAGGGGCATGTGCCCCGTAACCGGTCTGGACAACTCCGTCCCAATTGGGCACGACGTCTGCATGTTGTATAATTATCCTTTGCGGTAGTACGACGATCTCCTTTCAGGAGCAGGTATGTCACACGACTTGATCCAGATTCGCGGCGCCCGCGAGCACAATCTAAAGAACATCGATATCGATATCCCCCGCGACAAGCTGGTGGTCATCACCGGGCTGTCGGGCTCGGGCAAGTCCTCTCTGGCGTTCGACACTGTGTTTGCCGAGGGGCAGCGGCGCTATGTCGAGTCTCTCTCGGCCTATGCGCGCCAGTTCCTGGGCCGCATGGACAAGCCCGATGTGGACCTGATCGAGGGGCTCTCGCCCGCCATCAGCATCGACCAAAAGAGCACCAGCCGCAGCCCCCGCTCGACGGTGGGCACGGTCACCGAGATCTATGACTATTTGCGGTTGCTCTATGCGCGGGTGGGAATCCCCCACTGCGTCGTCTGTGGGCGCGAGATCAGCCGCCAGACGGTGCAGCAGATGGTGGACAATATCCGCTCGCTGCCTGATGGCTCGCGGATCATGGTGCTGGCGCCCATCATCAAGGACCGCAAGGGCGAGCACAAGAAATTGCTGGACGACCTGCGCAAGGCGGGCTATGTGCGGGCGCGCATCAACGGCGAGATCCGCGAGCTCGATCAAGAGATCGTGCTGGATCGCTACAAGATGCACACCATCGAGGTGGTCGTCGATCGTCTGGTCGTGCGCCACTGGCCCGACGATGAGCAGGAGCGGGCCGACGCCGACCGGGCGCGCCTGAGCGACTCGGTGGAGACGGCGCTGGATCTGGGCGATGGCGTCATGCGCATCGTGGTGATCGACGGCGAGGAGCGGCTCTATTCCAGCAACTATGCCTGTCCGGTGGATGGCTTTTCGCTGCCCGAGATCGAGCCGCGCAGCTTTTCCTTCAACAGCCCCCACGGCGCCTGCCCCGAGTGCACCGGCCTGGGGTTCAAGTCCGAGCTGGATCCGGACCTGCTGGTGCCCGATCCCAGCCTGACGCTCATGGAGGGGGCCGTGGCGCCCTGGAGCAAGGCGATCAAGGGCGAGGGCTATTTCGCGGGACTGCTCACGGCTGTAGCCGAGCATTACGGTGAATCGATGGATACGCCCTGGCGCGATCTGCCGGCCGCGTTCCGCAAGATCGTGCTCGAGGGCAGCAAGGGCGAGACGGTCACCGTGCGCTATCGCAACAGCTCGGGGCGCGAGCGCACCCACCGCACCGTGTACGAGGGCGTGATTCCGAACCTGCTGCGTCGCCACCATGACACCAACTCGGACGGCATACGCCAGTGGATCGAGAGTTTCATGACCGACCGGCCCTGTCCGGTGTGCGAGGGCAAGCGGCTCAAGCCCGAGAGCCTGGCCGTCACCGTCGGCGGTATCAACATCAACGAGCTGACCCAGATGGCGATCGACCGGGCCATGCGTTTCGTCCAGAGCCTGCCGGAGCAGTTCAGCGAGCGCGACCTGCTCATCGCCCGGCAGATCATCAAAGAGCTCCAGTCGCGGCTCCGCTTTCTTGACGATGTGGGCCTGGACTATCTCACGCTGAACCGGGCCGCCGCGTCCCTCTCGGGGGGCGAGGCCCAGCGCATCCGGCTGGCCACCCAGATCGGCTCCCAGCTCATGGGCGTGCTCTATATCCTGGACGAGCCCAGCATCGGGCTGCACCAGCGCGACAATGAGCGCCTGATCGAGACGCTGCAGCGCCTGCGCGACCTGGGCAATTCGGTGCTCGTCGTCGAGCACGACGAGGCCACCATCCGCGCCGCCGACTGGGTGGTCGACCTGGGACCCGGCGCCGGCGAGCATGGGGGCTATGTCGTCTCTCAGGGCACGCTGGAGGACATCCTGAGCAACCCCGAGTCCTATACGGGCCAGTTCATGAGCGGGGCGCGCTCGGTGCCGGTGCCGCCCGAGCGCCGCAATGGCAGTGGCGAGGCTCTCGAGATCATCGGCGCGCGGGCCAACAACCTCAAGAACGTCGATGTGCGGATCCCGCTGGGGCGGTTCGTGGCCGTCACCGGTGTGTCAGGCTCGGGCAAGAGCAGCCTGCTCATGGAGATCGTCGAAAAGCGGCTGGCGCGCCAGCTCAACCGCGCCAACGCGCACCCCGCCGAGCACGATGACATGCGCGGTCTAGAGCACCTGGACAAGGTGATCGACATTGATCAGTCGCCCATCGGGCGCACGCCCCGCTCGAACCCGGCCACCTACACCGGCATCTTTACGCCGCTGCGGGAGCTGTTTGCGACGCTGCCCGAGGCGCGGGTGCGGGGCTACAAGCCGGGGCGGTTCTCGTTCAACGTCAAGGGCGGGCGCTGCGAGGCCTGCCAGGGCGCGGGCATTATTCGCATCGAGATGCAGTTCCTGCCCGATGTCTATGTGCCGTGCGAGGTGTGCAACGGCAAACGCTACAACCGCGAGGCCCTCGAGATCCGCTACAAGGGCAAGACCATCGCCGATGTGCTGGAGATGACCGTCGACGAGGCGCTGACGTTCTTTGAGAACCAGCCGCGCATCCGGCCCCGGCTCGAGACGCTGCACGACGTGGGGCTGGGCTACATCCGCCTGGGGCAGCCCGCCACCACCCTGTCGGGCGGCGAGGCACAGCGGGTCAAGCTGGCCCGCGAGCTCTCCCGGCGAGCGACGGGGCGCACGTTCTACATCCTGGACGAGCCCACCGTAGGCCTGCACATGGCCGATGTCGAGCGCCTGCTCCTGGTGCTGGGGCGGCTGGTGGACACGGGCAACACGGTGGTGATCATCGAGCACAACCTGGATGTGATCAAGAGCGCCGACTGGATCATTGACCTGGGGCCCGAGGGAGGCGACGCGGGCGGTCGCGTGATTGCCGAGGGCACGCCGGAGCAGGTGGCCATGACGCCCGAGTCCTACACCGGTCGGTTCCTGCGCCCGCTGCTCATCCACGAGGATGCGCCCACGGCCGAGGTGATGCATGCGGAGTAGGCGAGGGTCATGCCCTGGGGGACGAACGACGTATACGGGCGTTCGTGCGTGTGCATCCGGCCGCCTCAATAACAGGGCAACCACAGGGGGCTGCCCCTACAGAGGTGGATCGGAATGGGGTGATGACGAGCATCACCCCTACGGACGGTGTCGCTCACGTAGGAGCAAAGCTGGTACTGTATGCCGCCTACATCGCCCCTACCGGCGGCCTGACTGGCGTAGGGGCAACCCCCCGTGGTTGCCCACCCGCCAGGGTAGCTGGACGCATGTACGTGCATGTGGGCGTCGGCTCGCCGTTGCGACGAATGCCGTGGGCAAAGTACGCTGCATGCAGCGTCGGCTTTGCCCCTACCGGATTGGCGCGCCATGTAGGGGCGATGCTCGTCATCGCCCATCGGATCCTACGATGCAAGAGGGCACCCCTCGTGCTCGTATCCAGAGGCTCTCGTCGCCATCGTTCTACAGGGTGGTCGCACAATGACCGCACCCCGCTACTACCTGTGGAACATTGGCTGCCAGATGAACCAGGCCGACGCCGAGCGTCTGGCCGAGGCCCTGGAGGCCCGGGGCTATGCCGCGACGCGGGAGCCGTCAGAGGCGGCCCTGCTGCTCCTCAACACCTGCGTCGTGCGGCAGAGCGCCGAGGACAAGGTGCTGGGGCGGCTGGCCTCCCTGCGGCCCCTGGCCTGCGATGATGGCTCCCGGCAGTTGCTGGTCATGGGCTGCTTTGTCGACCAGGCTGGTGACCTGGAGATCCGCTACCCCTATGTGGACCGTTTCTTCGCGCCCTCGGACATCCAGGGTGTACTGGAGCATGTGGACGCCTGGGCGGGGCGCAACGGCGATGCCGTACCCGCCACCGCCAGGCCGGCGCGGGTCAACGAGATGGTCCCCATCAGCTATGGCTGCGACCATCGCTGCACCTACTGCATCGTCACCGAGCGGCGGGGCCCCCAGCGCAGCCGGCCCATCGCCGAGATCGTGGCCGAGGCCGAGGATCTGGTGGCGCGGGGCGCCCGCGAGATCACGCTGCTGGGCCAGAATGTGGACGCCTATGGTACCGATTGGGATCAGGGGGCCGATCCGGCGGGTCGGCCCGATCTTGCCGATCTGCTGGATGCGGTGCATGCTGTGCCCGACCTGTGGCGCATTCGTTTTCTCACCTCGCACCCCCGCGAGATGACGCCGCGCATCATCGAGGCGGTGGCGCGCCTGCCCAAGGTCTGCCCCTCGTGGGAGTTGCCGGTGCAGTCGGGGGACGACGCCGTGCTGCGGCGCATGGGGCGTGGCTATACGGTGGAGCATTTCCGCGAGTTGGCGGAGCGCATCCGGGCGGCCACGCCCGAGAGCGGCCTCAACACCGACGTGATCGTCGGGTTCTGCGGCGAGACCGACGCCGAGTTCCAGAGCACGTTGGACCTGGTGCGCGAGCTGCGCTTTGACATGGTCCACATCGCCGCCTATTCGGTGCGCGAGGGCACGCCCGCGGCCGGTTGGCCGGATGACGTGCCGCCCGACGAGAAGGAGCGCCGCCGTGCCCTGCTGGAAGAGACCCAGACCGAGATCGCGACCGAGATCAACGCCGCGTTGCTGGGCGAGACGGTCACGATCCTGGTGGAGGGACGGCAGCGGGGGCGCTGGCGCGGACGCACGCGCACCAACAGGCTCGTCTTTTTCGAGAGTGACGACAACTGGCGCGGCAAGCTGGCCCGGGTACGCATCACCTGGACCGGCCCCTGGTCGATGATCGGGGACGTGGTGACTGAGGGCGAGCCAGCAGGCGAGGCCACGCCGGAAGGATAGCGGGGTCGGGCAGCCACAC
>SKRJ01000089.1 GCA_007118555.1 Anaerolineae bacterium
CTGGTGCACATGCATGTGGGCAACGCCGTGATGGTCCCCGGTATGCCGGCCTATGGCGACCTGCATCCGCGCTTTGGCTACCCCAATAGCGAGAACGACACCTCCGAGCTGATCGAGTTCCTCGAGGGGCTGTTCGAGATCGGCTATCTGCAGGACGATCCGCCCGGGATCAAGCCCTGGGTGGGCATTGAGGTCAGGCCCCAGGAGGGCGAGACCTCCGAGATGATCTGGGCGCAAACCAAGCGCGTCTGGCGCGAGGCCTGGTCGGCGCTGTCCTAGGTACGGTGGCTCTTACGGCAGGAGGCGGCTACGTGCGCAATCGCAGCATCATGGTGGTGATCGCTCTGTTGGCTCTGTTGATCTGGGCGGGCGCTGTCGCGTTCATGCACCGGCATCCGCCGAGCGCAGAGAATCAGATGATTCTGATCATCATGTTTGGCTCGGGCGTATTATGTACCGTGATGCCGCTGTCCTATGGGCTGAACGCCCGCTATGCCTCGCCGTTGGGGCGGGTGGGCGACATGAACCGCGCCCTGCGGCAGGGGCTGCTGACGGCGCTGGTCACCGGTGTGCTGCTGGCGCTGCATCTGATGCGCATGCTCCCGATGGATCGTGCGCTCGTGCTGGTGGCCATCGTCGTTCTGCTCGAGGCCCTGTTCTATATCCGCAGGCGCTAGCGGCGCCCTGGGCGCACATACAGAAAAGAGGCGGGCATGTGCCCGCCTCTTTTTGGGTGCAGTCACTCTGCTCTATACGATGGCTACTTCGGTGTCGCGGTCAAAGATGTGCATATTGTCCATGTTTATCAACACCTCGACCTCCTGGCCCACGCGGGCGGCGGTGCGAGGGTCGACACGGGCGATATAGTTCTTGTTCCCGCTGACGAGATACAGGAACACCTCGTTGCCCATCAGCTCGGTCACATCCACGCGGGAGTTGACGGGCGCGCCGATGATGCCCGGAGGCGCATAGTTGGGATCGTGCACGTCCTCCGGCCGTACGCCAAAGATGACCTCTTTGCCAAGGTAGCTTTCCAAGGCCTGGGTGCGGTTCGACGGAATCTCCACTTTGAAGCTGCCGCCGTCCAGATACATCTTGTCGCGCGAACCTGTGAGGGTTACATCGAAAAAGTTCATGGCCGGGCTGCCGATGAAACCTGCGACGAACACATTAGCAGGCAGGTTGTACAGCTCTTGGGGCGTGTCAACCTGTTGCAGGATGCCATCACGCATGACGGCGATCCGCGTACCCATGGTCATGGCCTCAACCTGGTCGTGGGTCACATAGATGAACGTGGTCTCCAGGCGCTGGTGCAGCTTGGATAGCTCGGAGCGCGTCTGTACGCGCAGCTTGGCGTCCAGGTTGGAGAGGGGCTCGTCCATGAGGAACACGGCCGGCTCACGAACAATGGCGCGGCCCAGTGCCACACGCTGGCGCTGGCCGCCGGAAAGCGCCTTGGGCTTGCGATCAAGCAGCTCTTGAATGCCCAAAAGGCCTGCTGACTCGCGTACGCGACGCTCGATCTCGGCACGAGGCGTCTTGCGTAGCTTGAGCCCGAATGCCATGTTGTCGTACACGCTCATGTGGGGATAGAGCGCATAGCTCTGGAACACCATGGCGATGTCGCGATCTTTGGGGGCTACATCGTTGACCAAGCGGTCTCCGATATAGATGTTGCCGCCGGTGATTTCTTCGAGCCCTGCGAGCAGGCGGAGCGAGGTGGTTTTGCCGCAGCCGGATGGCCCGACGAATACGAGGAACTCTTTGTCCGCAACGTCCACCGACATGTCATTGACAGCGATGACGTCACCGAACTGCTTGACCACATGGTCATAGGTCACACTTGCCATCGGAATCTCCTTGTCATCTCGAACCCAGTTGTTTGCTTTTGTCCACGGGCGGCAGAACTATTCGGTCAGCCCCGGCGGCTCGTGTGAGCGGACCGGAGCCGGGCTCATTGCCAAAACCGTCCCCCCGCAGAACAGACCTCGGTCAGAGGCGTTCGTCTCTTTGTATGGGCCTCCTTTCCGGAGTGGTCCGCATCGACCAGGGCCCCGAGCGCCACTCTGCCATGTGACAAGGGAGGGTTCTCGTAACCCTCAGTGTTGGCACTGTAGCACACGTTTTCGCGATGGTCAAGCCCGATTGCGTTGAGTTTGCCCAGCGCGGCGCTACAGTCGTTGCGGAGCTCGGGCACCGTGCCGTCTCTGCTGCGTCAGCGCATGGGGCGTTTGCCCGCCGCGATCAGCTTGGTGTTAAGCGCCTCGCGCTTGGCACTGGCCAGCGCCGGGCCCACATAGTAAAAGTCAAAAAGCAGATCCAGTACGTCCAGGTTCCATTCCGCCTCGCCGGGTTCGACCTCGACGATCTCGCCGCTGCGGGTGTCCTTGATGGGGTGGGCGGCAAAGTTGCCGATCACACGTATCGCGTCCACCTGGGCGGCGATGTAGGACGGCAGATCGGGGAGCACCGCCTGTATCTGCTCTGACAGGGTGTTTTGCCGCGCCGCACCCTGCTCGCGGAGCACCGTTTGCAGGCAGCGACGTGAGAGCGCCGCGCTGGCCTTGGGGCTCACCGAGAGCACGTGGGCGGCCTCGACATAATCCCGCGCGATATGCGGCGGTGTCTCGGGGGGCACCAGGCGTTCGGGCGCAGGCGGCACGAGGAGCCGCTCTGCGAGCACCTCGTAGGCATTCTCCTCGTCATCAAAGGCGATCTGTTCCACGGCGACGATCACCTGGCGACATCCCGGGCAGACGCTGCTATCCAGGCGATAGCCATCCTTGGAGGCCGACGCGTCGCCCAGGATGTGGTGCGGGGTGAGCATGATGCCCTTGAGCCGCTCGCCGATCAACTGCACCGTCACCTGGCAATGGGGACATGTGACGGTCGAGCCGGGAGAGTAGATGCCCATGCAATCCTCCAGGGGGTCGGCGAACGCTTGCTGGCCTCATTCTGGACGGCGGGCGCGCTTTGTCAAGGGCGTGGCGGCGAGTTACGCACAGCAAGGGCGCCCCTGCACGTGTGCCCTTGCCCGCCTCGCTACGGATCGTGTTCGCTCCAGTCCAGTTGCCGCTCGGGAAGGTCCAGCGCCTGGCTCAAACGCGCATCCACGACGTCGGCCTCGGTCGCATAGACGCCTCGGCTTGTCATGAGCGATCCCCGCTGGAGGGCGGGCGCATGCCCAACACCGTGAACAGCGTGTCGTCGGAGCGGGCGGGCTCCCAGGTGAACTCGTGGCAGGCCCGGACCTCGGTCAGGCCCGCGTTCTCGTACAGGGCGATGGCCTCTTGCTGGTTGTACGAGAGGGTGGCCGGCGAACGCACATGGCGCTCCTCGGCCACGACGTCGCCATCGACGAGGCGCTGGTACAGGTCGTCGGTGTGCTCCAGCCGCGTCGCCGGATCAAAGCGGGCGTGGGCCAGGTGTCGAAAGAGGGCGCCATCCTCAGGCCGCACCGCCGAGCGCTCTCGCGTCGTCTCCAGCGGATCGCCCTCACGCCACAGCGTCATGAACGAGGCCACGAGAGCGCCTCCCGGCTCCAGGTGGGCGACGAGGCGTTCCATGGCGACGGCGGCCTGCTCCCGATCGGTGATGAGCTGCAGCGAGCTGGAGGGCACGAGGATGGTCCGGTAGCGGCGGGGCAGGTCCAGCTCTTCCATGTATTGCTCGTAGAGCGCGACGTCGAGGCCCTGGGCCCGGGCCCGTGCCTGACACAGGGCCAGCATCTCGGGCGAGTTGTCCACACCATCGATGTCGATGCCCTGCGCGATATAGTCCAGCAGCAGGCGCCCCGTGCCGCAGCCCACATCGAGGACGGGCTGGCCATAGCGCTCGATGGCCTCGCGGTAGAAAAAGCGATCGGGCCACTGGGACGTGTCGCCGCGCAACACGTCCCAGGCCTCGGCCATCAGGCCCCGGTACTCGTAGGGGGCAATGTCATCGCGCCCCCTTTTCTCGTCATGCGTTGCAGACATGACCTGCCACGCCTCGAGCCTGTCCGTCTACACCGGCGCCAGCGTGCCGGCAAAGATCAGCCAGGCGAGAATGGTCTTGGCCACCAGGCTCAGCACGATATAGCCCCGCTCCCCGTACAGATAATCCTGCCAGCGGCCGATCTTTTTGTACTGGAGCCACATGTTGAGGGCAAAGATGTTGAAAAAGACAAACAGCGTAGGGATGATGGCATACACAAAGGCGGGCGGCGAGGCGTCGGGGCTGTCGAGGGCCGCAAAAAAGTGCACCACGATCACGATCCAGGGCACAATGCCGGCGATACAGCCATAGATGAACGACGTCCAGTTGGTCCGGGCCGTGGTCTGGTTGTGCAGCTCCATCACATGGCCGAACAGGTTCATCATTGCGTTGATGCCAAAGAGGGCGATGATGGCGCCCAGATCCCAGACGCCGACGAGCATGCCAATGAGGACGATCATGAGCGACGAGCTCAGCGCATACTCCCAGAACCGCGCCGGGTTCATGCCGCGCTCCAGGTTGAGCACGTACCAGCGATAGCCAAACGTGCCCAGGCTGAAATGGGCGACGGCGGAGAGCAGCAGAAACGCTGCTACCGCGGGGCCAAAGCGCAGCGCATAGGCCAGCGTCGGATCGGGCACCAGCGCAAAGGCCTGCGGATCGAACCGCAAAAAGTTGGTATAGATCGGGTAGGTGGTGTCGTTGCTCAGGACGATCATCAGTATACCCTGTACGAGATGCAGCGCGCCCATGATCAGGTTAAAGCGGCGCAGGCGCACATAATCCTCTTGCTCAAAGGGTGGCTTGGCAGGGACCGGATCGGTGCGTCGCCCACGTGTACGCGAAGGTCGCTTGGCCATGATGCGGTGATCCTTTCTTACCGTTTCTGGCACTATCGAAATCTTGACACCAGTCTAGCACGGTTGCTTTCCTCAGTCAATGAGCCCATGCGATCTGATCAGGATTTTGCGCATTGTGCCGTTGATTAGCCAGCTATTTGGTTGGTATGGCATCAGATCGTGGGAGCACCCAGGCGACAAATGGCAAGGACCGTTCCCAAGCAACGGCCCTCGTGAACTGACAGATGAGGCATCACGGCCATGCATCACATCATAGTGGCCCAATCGGTCTCCGTTGTCTCCCTGATGTCGGCGGTCATGAACTGCATCAACCCCGCTACCTGCAGGGCGGCTTCGACCTCCTGGGCGGTGTCGGCCTCCCAGAGGCACACAGGGTGATCGCCCGTCGCAAAGCTCTGCGGGATCCATGTGTACAGGCACTTGGCCGGCAACTGACCCTCTTCCATCGCCTTGGCAAACTCGGGCGCACCCTGCTCCAGGAATGCCAGGGTCTCTGTGGGGTCGCCGGTGAGGGTGTGGATAACCAGGAACTTGGACATGACGGCGCTCCTTTATGCACTGCTGATCTGCAAGCCCAATGCCGAACGGTATACGACCCCGGGCATCACGAGGTCGGGAGAGCCCCGACGAGCCATGATGAACACACATCACCCCCTATCCCAGCCCGGCAATCTCATTGTATGGCCTGTCATGCAGTCTGTCAATGCTTTTATAGAAATCATCTGCTTGGGCTTGTAGGAAGACCATGCCTTTGCAGTCCATCCTGACTTGCCGAATCCTTGCTACACAGGCTCCAAAGGGGCTATACTCTGTGCCGGGAGGTGCACATGGACAACCGAGAGCGACTCGTACCCCTGCCGCTGGAACCCCTGTCACTGGGCGCCATCCGGCCCACGGGATGGCTGGCTCGCCAACTGCGCATCCAGGCCGACGGCCTCAGCGGCCACCTGGACGAGTTCTGGCCCGATGTGGCCGAGAGCGGCTGGATCGGCGGGGCCGCCGAGGGCTGGGAGCGCGGCCCCTACTGGCTGGACGGCGTCACGCCTCTGGCCTACCTGTTGCAGGATGAGGCCCTGCTGGCCAAGGTGGGCCGCTGGATGGACCATATCCTCGCGCACCAGCACGCCGACGGCTGGCTGGGCCCCCGCCAGGACCAGGCCACGGGGCGCTACCAGCCGCTGGACCCCTGGCCCGTTTCCGTGTGCATCAAGGCCCTCATCCAGTTCCACAGCGCCAGCGGCGATGCCCGGGTGATCCCGGCGATGGTCCGGTTCTATCGGCGCCTCGATGCCCTGCTGCGCGAGCGGCCCCTGTTCGATTGGGGGCGTATGCGCTGGGCCGAGCTCGTGCTGGGCATCCACTGGCTATACGACCGCACCGGCGAGGCCTGGCTGCTGGCGCTGTCGGACCGGGTGCGCCGCCAGGGCTACGACTGGGCTGCGCTGTTCGCACGCTTTCCCTACACCGAGCGCTCGCAGCGGGGCGCCCTCGACCTGACGACCCACGTCGTCAATCACGCCATGGCCATCAAGACCCAGGGCGTGTGGTACCGCCAGTCTGGGGCCCTCGGTCACCTGGGCGACGTCTATCGTATGATCGCGCTGCTGGATGCCTACCACGGCCAGGCCACGGGCGTCTTTACCGGCGACGAGCACCTGGCGGGACGCAATCCGTCCCAGGGCACCGAACTGTGCGCCGTGGTCGAGTACATGTTCTCGCTAGAGACGCTGCTGGCCATCGTGGGGGACCCGGCCCTGGCCGAC
>SKRJ01000137.1 GCA_007118555.1 Anaerolineae bacterium
AGTTGCAGATTCACGTCCTGTCCCAGATAGAGGCCCCGCGGCTCACGGCGCTGGACTCGATGAACTTTTGGATGGGCGCCACCCGTGACACCCTGACCCGGGCCATGTCGATGGTGGATGTGGTGCTCCTCAACGAGGCCGAGGTGCTCCAGTACGCCGACGCGCCAAACCTGATCGCCGCCACCCAGGCCATCCTCGACCTGGGGCCCCGGGCGCTGGTGGTCAAGCGCGGGCGCTATGGCGCTATGCTGGTCACCCGCGGCGAGAGCATCGGCGAGCGCTTTTTCCTGACGCCCGCCTACCCCCTGGAGCGCGTGGTGGACCCCACGGGCGCCGGCGACACCTTTGCCGCCGGGTTCATGGGCTATTTGGCACAAACCGACGATCTCACCCTTGCGGGGCTGCGGCGCGCCGTGGTCCACGGCACTATCATGGCCTCGTTCACAGTGCAGGATTATTCCATCGACGCTTTGCGTAACCTTTCGATGGCGGATCTGGTCAGACGATATGAGGATTTCTCCCTGGTAACCCATTTTGACGCCAGCCCTCCCGAGGGGCAGGAACGTCTCTTGCGGTCGCTCAGCGACCAAGTGTAGCTCCAAGTAGCGGCTGCGATAGAAAGGATGCCCCTGTGACCCAATCATACGATGTCAAGGACCTGAGCCTGGCGCCCGAGGGCCTCAATCGCCTCCACTGGGCCGAGCGCGAGATGCCCGTGTTGCGCCTGATCCGCGAGCGCTTTGGCGAGGAGCGCCCCCTGGAGGGCATACGCCTCTCCGCCTGCCTGCACGTCACCACCGAGACCGCCAACCTGATGCGCACGCTTCAGGCCGGGGGCGCCGATTGCGTCCTGTGCGCCTCCAACCCTCTCTCGACCCAGGACGACGTAGCGGCCGCGTTGGTTGCCGAGTATGGCATCCCGGTGTACGCCATCAAGGGCGAGGACAACGAGTCGTACTACCGGCACATTGCCGCCGCCATCGACCATCGGCCCCACATTACCATGGACGACGGCGCCGACGTGGTGTCGACGCTGCACAGCACCCGGCGCGAGGCGCTGGCCGATGTGATCGGCGGCACCGAAGAGACCACCACCGGCGTCATTCGGCTGCGGGCCCTGCAGCAACAGGGCGAGCTGGCCTATCCCATCGTCGCCGTCAACGACGCCAACACCAAGCACTTTTTCGACAACCGCTATGGCACCGGCCAGAGCACCATCGATGGCATCATCCGCGCCACCAACACCCTGCTGGCCGGCAAGACCGTCGTCGTCGCCGGCTACGGCTGGTGCAGCCGGGGCATCGCCATGCGCGCCGAGGGCATGGGCGCTAACGTGATCATCACCGAGATCGCGCCGCTGCGGGCCCTGGAGGCCGCCATGGACGGCTACCGGGTCATGCCCATGGCCGAGGCCGCCGCCATAGGCGACATCTTTATCACCTCGACGGGCAACATGAACGTCATTGACATGCCGCACATCGAGCGGATGAAGAGCGGCGCCATGCTGGCCAACTCGGGACATTTCAACGTCGAGCTGAACCTGGACGCCCTGGCCGAGCATGCCACCGAGGTCCGCCAGCCGCGGGCGTCCGTGCAGCAGTATGTGCTCCCCGACGGGCGCGAGATCAACGTCCTCGGCGAGGGGCGCCTGATCAACCTGGCCGCGGCCGAGGGCCATCCCTCCGCCGTGATGGACATGTCCTTTGCGAACCAGGCCCTGTGCGCCGAGTACATGGTGCAGAACCACGAGAGCCTGGAAAAGGCCGTCTATGGGGTGCCCAAGGAGATCGATGACCAGATCGCGGCCCTCAAGCTGCACGCCATGGGCATCGAGATCGACAGCCTGACCGACGAGCAGGAGCATTACCTCAACTCGTGGAGCATCGGCACCTGAGAACCATCCGGTCAACCCGCCCGTTGCGATCCTGTACTGAAAGGATAGGCCCGTGATCAACTTTATGCGCTCGCCCAAGTTCATGTTCACCTCCGAGTCGGTGTCTGAGGGGCATCCCGACAAGGTCTGCGACCTGATCTCTGATGCCGTGCTGGACGCCATCTACGCCCAGGATCCCTACGGGCGCGTGGCCTGCGAGTGCGCCGTGACCACGGGCCTCGTGCTGACGACGGGCGAGATCACCACCGACTGTTATGTCGACATCCCCCAGATCGTGCGGGAGACCATCGCCGATATCGGCTACAACTGCTCCGATGTCGGTTTCGATTACAACACCTGCGGCGTGATCACCTCCATCAAGGAGCAATCGGCGGACATTGCCCAGGGCGTGGACGAAGCCGCCGAAGCCCGCGCCGGCGGCGTGTCTGACGTCGAGATCGAGGCGGTGGGCGCTGGCGATCAGGGCATGATGTTTGGCTATGCCTGCACCGAGACGGACGAGTTGATGCCCATGCCGATCCAGCTCGCCCATGCGATCGTCAGGCGCCTGGCCGCCGTTCGCAAGGATGGTACCCTGCCCTACCTGCGGCCCGACGGCAAGAGCCAGGTCACCGTCGAGTATCATCATGGCAAACCGGTGCGCATCCACACCGTGGTGGTGGCGGCCCAGCACCATCCTGACGTGACCCAGCAGCAGATACGCGATGACATCATCGAGCAGGTGGTCAAGCGGGTGATCCCCGAGCAGATGCTCGACGACGAGACACGCTACTTTATCAACAGCACGGGCCGCTTTGTCATCGGCGGGCCCATGGGCGATGCGGGCCTTACCGGCCGCAAGATCATCGTCGACACCTATGGCGGCATGATCCCCCATGGGGGCGGCGCCTTTTCCGGCAAGGACCCCACAAAGGTGGACCGCTCGGGCTCCTATGCGACGCGCTGGGTCGCCAAGAACATTGTCGCTGCGCAACTGGCCGAGCGTTGCCAGATCCAGATCGCCTATACAATCGGTGTGGCGCGGCCGGTCTCGGTCAATATCGAGACCTTTGGCACCGGCGTGCTGTCCGATGAGCGCCTCGAGGCGATCGTGTCCGAGGTATTCGATCTGCGTCCGGGAGCCATCATCCGCGATCTGCGACTGCGGCGGCCGATCTACAAGCCGACGGCGGCCTATGGCCACTTTGGGCGTCCTGATATCGATGCTCCCTGGGAGAGCACCGACCGTGTCAGTGACCTGCGCAACGCCGCCGATCTCTAGCACAAAAAAGCGAGCACCGAACGCCGGGGAGAGCTGTTGGCTCTCCCCGCTTTTCCTGTCTCGCAGGTGCTCGAGTGCTGCGATGCACTTGTGCCCCGTCAAGTGTCGGTTATAATCAGGTAGACTGAGTGAGCGCCTGCAGAAGAGGAGGCCCCGTCCTGCGCGTCCTGATCACCGGCATCGGCGGGTTCGCCGGCAGCCATCTCGCGGAATATCTGTGTTGCCGCAACGACATCGAGGTCGCTGGCGTCCTCTCGCCACGCGGCAGCGCGGCCAACCTGGCCGCCCTGGGCGAAGCCGACGATCGGAATCGTGACGATCGGAATCGTGACGAGCGGAATCGTGTGGCGCTGCACCGGGTCGATCTGCTGGATGCCGAGGGGGTGCGCGAGCTCCTCGATACCGTGCAGCCCGAGCGAGTCTATCACCTGGCGGCGCGCGCCTCGGTGGGGGCGTCATGGCAGGATCCGGCAGCCACAATGCACAATAATGTCACGGCGCAGGTCAACATTCTGCAGGCCCTGGCCGATTCGGGCGCACGGCCGCGCATCCTGGTGGTGGCCTCGGCCGAGGAGTATGGCCGGGTAGAGCCCGAGGACCTGCCCGTTGACGAGGAGACGCCCCTGCGGCCCGTCAACCCCTATGCGGTGAGCAAGGTGGCCCAGGACTATATGGGGCTGCAATATTACCTGAGCCACGATCTGCCCATCGTGCGGGTGCGGCCCTTCAACCACAGCGGTCCCCGGCAGGAGAGGGGCTATGTAGTGCCCGATTTCGCCTCGCAGATCGCCGAGATCGAGGCGGGCCTGCAGGAACCGCGCCTCAAGGTGGGCAACCTGGAGGCCGAGCGCGACCTGCACGACGTCCGCGACACGGTGCGCGCCTATTACCTGGCGCTGGAGCACGGGCAGGCCGGCGAGGTGTACAATGTGGGCGGCTCGCAGGCCTATGCGATCCGCGATCTGCTGGACAGGCTCCTGGCGCAGAGCCGCGTACCGATCCAGGTCGAGACCGACCCCGAGCGTATGCGGCCCAGCGACGTGCCCCGCATCGTGTCCGATTGCAGCAAATTCAAGGGCGAGACCGGGTGGGTGCCAGCTTACAATCTGGACCAGACCCTGATCGATACGTTAGATTATTGGCGAGAGCGGATCCAACGGGAAAAGCCCGCCTGTTAGACACACTGAGGAGCTGTAATGGCGAAAAAGGCATTCATCACCGGCATCACCGGCCAGGATGGCTCGTATCTGGCCGAGTTTTTGCTCGAGCAGGGCTATGAGGTGATTGGCATGGTGCGGCGCAGCAGCATGCCCAACCTGGGGCGCATCGGCAACATCATGGACCGCATCACCCTGGTGAACGGCGACCTGCTGGACCAGGTGTCGCTGATCCACATCCTGCGCGAGCATCAGCCCGACGAGGTGTACAATCTGGCCGCCCAGTCCTTTGTGCCCACCTCGTGGGACCAGCCGGTGCTCACCGCCGAGTTCACCGCCGTGGGCGTCACCCGGGTGCTGGATGCCGTGCGCATCGCCATTCCCGACGCGCGCTTTTACCAGGCCAGCAGCAGCGAGATGTTCGGCAAGGTTCAGGAGGTGCCTCAAAAGGAGACCACCCCCTTTTACCCGCGCAGCCCCTATGGGGTCGCCAAGGTCTATGGCCACTGGATCACGGTCAACTACCGCGAGAGCTATGACCTCTTTGCCGTGTCGGGGATCCTGTTCAACCACGAGTCGCCCCGCCGGGGCCTCGAGTTTGTCACGCGCAAGGTCAGCTACAATGCCGCCCGCATCAAGCTGGGCCTGGCCGACCGCCTGCCCATGGGCAGCCTCGATTCGCTGCGCGACTGGGGCTTTGCCGGCGACTATGTGCGGGCCATGTGGCTCATGCTGCAACAGGATACGCCCGAGGATTACGTGATCGCCACCGGCGAGCAGCACTCGGTACGCGAGCTGCTGGACCATGCCTTTGCCTACCTGGGTCTCAACTATCAGGATTATGTCGAGATCGATCCGCGGTTCCTGCGACCCGCCGACGTGTACGAGTTGGTGGGCGACGCATCCAAAGCCCGCGCCAAGCTGGGCTGGGAACCGACCGTCAATTTCCAGCAACTGGTCGAGATGATGGTGGACCACGATCTGCGCACGCTGCAAGAGCAGACCAAGGGTCGCTAGATTCGGACACATTGCTCTTTTCCGAAAGGACAAAACCATGTCGATAACACCGATCCTCTTTGGCACCGACGGCTGGCGCGCCGGCGTCGCAGAAGAGTACACCTTTGAGAACCTGGGCTACTGCGCCCAGGGAACGGCCGATTATCTCCTCAAGACGGGCGACGCGTCCAAGGGCATGATCGTGGGCTATGATACGCGCTTTCGCTCCGAGGACTTTGCCCGCTCTGTAGCCGAGGTGCTGGCGGGCAATGGCATCGTGGCCTATCTGTCCAAGCGCTTTGCCCCCACGCCGGTGCTCTCGTACGCCATCCTGCCCCACAAGGCCGGTGGCGGCATCTGGATCACCGCCAGCCACAACCCGCCCACCGACAATGGCTACAAGCTGCGTTCGTCCTATGCCGGGGCCGCCGCCCCCGAGACCCTGTCTGCCGTGGAGGATCGTATCCATGTGGCGCAGGAAAAAGCAGAGGTCAAGCGCCTGGACTATGACAAGGCCGTCAAGCAGGGGATGATCCAGCTCATCGATCCCGACGAGCCCTATCTGGAGCATATCACCCAGTTGCTCGACCTGCAGCCGATGCGCGATGCCGGGTTCAACCTGGTTAGCGACCCGATGTGGGGCGCCGGACAGGGCTGGTTACCCCGGCTGCTGGAGGGCGGCGCAACCCAAATCCACGAGATCCATGGCGAGCGCCATCCCCTGTTCCCGAATATGCGCCGCCCCGAGCCCATCGCCGAAAACCTGCAGGACCTGTTGCGGGTCATCCCCGAGCGCGGCGCCGACGCGGGCATTGCCTTTGACGGCGACGCCGACCGGGTCGGGTTTGCGACCGAGGAGGGCGTCTTTGTCAATCAGCTCGAGGTGTACGCCCTACTCTCCTTTTACCTGCTCGAGTGCCGCGAACAGCGCGGCCCCCTGGTGCGCACCATCAGCACCACGGCCATGGCCAACAAGTTGGCCGAGCGCTATGGCGTCGACGTCTACGAGACGGGCGTCGGGTTCAAGTTCGTCGCGCCCAAGATGATGGAGGTGGACGCCATTCTGGGCGGCGAGGAGAGCGGCGGGTTTGCCTTTGCCGGGCACATCCCCGAGCGCGATGGCATCCTGGCGGCCCTCTACCTGCTGGACCTGATGGTCCGCATGAACAAGAAACCCAGCGAGCTCCTGGAGCACGTCTATGGCCTGGTGGGCGATCACTACTATGATCGCATCGACCGGCACATGCGCCCCGAGGACAAGCCCGAGGTGATGAA
>SKRJ01000241.1 GCA_007118555.1 Anaerolineae bacterium
CATCCTTTTGCTTGCCCCCGTAATCTATGGCTACTATGTGTTGGACAGTCGGGGTACCATCGGCATTTTGGGCGACGGTACGGGCGATCCTTTTCAGGATCCCCTGCTCTTTTTGGTGCCCTCTCTGGCCATCATGGCCTTTTCTCTCTTGATGGTACGGATCTTTCCCCTGCTCATGGAGCTACTGGCCTGGATCACGAGCCATCTCTCGCGTTCGGTATCCGTCGTGCTTGCCTTTCGCCAGCTTGCCCGGGTCTCGCGCCAATACACCGGCTCTTTGCTGCTGCTGATCCTTACCCTGAGCCTCGCCACTTTTACAGCCTCGATGGCCCGCACGCTGGACCAGAGCCTCATCGATCGCATGTACTATCGCTATGGGGCCGACTATCATCTGGTCGAGGTCGGCGAGCCACCGCCGGAGAACGGAGGCAACGAGGAGGCGTCGGACGCGTCCATGACCGCCACCGAAAGCGGTGGATGGGTGTTCGTGCCCGTCTCCGAGCATCTCAAGGTCGATGGCATCGAGGCGGCCACCCGAGTGGGCGTCTATCGCACCGATGCGCTGATCGGCAATGAGCGCTACCGTGGCGTGTTCTATGGCATCGACCGGCTGGACTTTCCCAAGGTGGCCTTTTTCCGTCGCGACTTTGCCTCCAATCAGTTGGGCGTGCTCATGAATCGTCTGGCGATCGATCACTCGGCCATGCTGGTGAGCCCCAACTTTATGTCCGACCATCGTCTGCAGGTCGGGGACACCGTGACGCTGCGGATCTCGGCCTGGGGCGGCCAGGCCGAGGCCAAGTTCATCATCGCCGACGCCGTGCGTTACTTTCCCACGTTCTACCCGGACAACAACGAAAACCGGTATCTGTTCGTCGGTAATCTGGACTATTTGTTCCAGGAGATGGGCGGCCTCTTTCCCTACGATGTCTGGGTGCGCGCCAGTCGCCCCCTCGATGTCGAGCAGGTGCGCTCTGACCTCTACAGTCTGGACATCAACGTCCTCCGCATGCAGGGCAGCCTCGATGCGGTAGACCGGGAGCAGGCTCGCCCAGAGCGCACAGGCGTCTTTGGTATTCTCTCGGTAGGCTTTGTGGCGGCAGCCATGCTCACCGTGCTCGGCTTCCTGCTGCACTCGTTCATCTCGTTCCGGCAGCGTTACATCGAGTTCGGGGTGCTGCGCGCCATCGGACTGTCGGTGGGCCAGATGATCGGATTTCTGGGCATCGAGCAGCTCACGCTGATCCTGACGGGCACAACCGCGGGCACGATCCTGGGCGTCTGGGTGAGCAGGGTGTTCATACCGTTCCTGCAGGTGGGCACAGCCGCCAACATCAATGTGCCCCCATTTGTCGTTCTTATCGCCTGGGAGGACATTATCACGATCTACCTGGTATTTGGCGCAATGCTGATCTGCGCCGTTGCCGGCATGATCTGGTTCTTGCTCCATCTCAGTATTTTTGAGGCTGTGAAACTCGGAGAGGCAGTATAGTGATGACAACCAATGGACCCATGATTCTTTGTGACAATCTCGTCAAGATCTACAAGGTCCAGGACCTGGAGGTCGTTGCCTTGCAGGGTTTGGATCTGATCGTGGATCGCAGCGAGTTTATGGCCATAATCGGCGCCAGCGGCAGCGGCAAATCCACCCTGATGAATATCCTGGGGGGATTGGACCATCCCTCGGCCGGCAAGGCCATCGTGGACGGCCAAGATCTGCTCAAGCTGTCTACCGTCGCCCTGACCCGCTACCGCCGTGAAAAGGTCGGCTTTGTCTGGCAGCAGCCGGCGCGCAACCTGATCCCCTATCTCTCGGTGCGAGAGAACGTGGAGCTTCCCATGATCGTCTCGGGCATGGCCACCAACGAGCGCCAGGAGTGGAGCCGCGAGTTGCTGGAGGCGGTGGGATTGTGGGAGCGACGCGATCACAGCCTTTCGCAGCTCTCGGGCGGCGAGCAGCAGCGTACCGCCATCGGCGTGGGCCTGGCCAACAAGCCGGTGCTCCTGCTGGCCGATGAGCCCACCGGTGAGGTGGATACATCGACCGCCCAGACCATCATGGACACCCTGCGCCACCTGAACGAGACCTATGGGCTGACGATCGTGATGGTCACCCATGATGTGCGCGCCTCGGCCCAGGTGGACCGGGTGGTCACCATTCGCGACGGCCGCACCAGCAGCGAGCGTGTGCGCCGGCTCCGCGGGGAGGAAAGCAACAATGGCTCCTCCGCAGAGGCCAATGGCCATGGCGAGGGGCCAGATGACAACGGTCAGGAGCAAGAGGGTGACGCCTACCACGAGTACGTGGTGCTGGACTATGCGGGGCGCCTCCAGTTGCCCCGAGAGTTTCTCGAAAAGCTCGGCATCTCGGATCGAGCCCAGGTGGACCTGACCGAGGAGGGGATTCTGATCCGCCCGGCGGCCGGGCTCAACGATACCTCTGCGCAGGCGGCCCGCCTGTCGGATATGGCCGAGCAGTGGGGGCCACAGAACCGCTCGCGCGGCTTGCGAGGGCGCCTCGACGGCGCCGGCCGCGGACTGCGTAGCATCTTTAAGCGATCGGACACGGATGAAAAGGCGGGAGACGAATCGTGACCGTAATGAACAAGGACACCATCGTCCGGAGTGAGGATATCACCCGGGTGTTCAAGGTTGATCATAACGAGGTACACGCCCTGCGCGGCGTCAGTATCGAGATTGAGCGCAACGCATATGTAGGCCTCATGGGAAGGTCGGGCTCTGGCAAGACCACGCTGATGAATATCATCGGCGGGCTGGACCATCCCACCTCGGGGCAGATGTATGTCTATGGCGAGGACATCACCAAGCTGCCGGACAGAAAGCTGACCGATCTGCGGCGGCATCGCATCGGGTTCGTGTTCCAGTCCTTTGCACTGATGCCGACCATGTCCGCCATCGAGAATGTGGAGCTGCCCTTACGCCTGGTTGGTATGCCGCGGCGAGCCCGTCGCCAGCGGGTGATGGAGGTGCTCGACATGGTGGGCCTGACGCGCTGGGCCAAGCACCGCCCCCAGGAGCTCTCGGGTGGCCAGCAACAGCGCGTGGCCATCGCCCGCGCTCTGGCGACGCGGCCCAACCTGATCCTGGCCGACGAGCCCACAGGCGAGCTCGATAGCATCACCGGCCGCGCCATCATGGAGTTGTTCCGCGACATTGTGCGCAACGAGGATGTGACGATCCTGATGACATCGCATGACCCGGTCATGCTCGAGATCGTCGACTATACGTACGAAATGGCCGATGGCCAGATCATCAATGAGCGCGCGGGCGTCGCCGAGGAGAGAGAGGCTCAGTTTCAGCGACCCTAGCGGCCGACCATGCCGGGGTTAGGGCGCCAACGCATCTTGCAGCCAGGCGCCCACCAGGCTATCCACCTGCTCGTCCCACAATTGCTGCGCGTTGCCGCCCAGGTCGGCCCTCAGGGGGCCGTACAGATATCGAAACTCGACGTTCTCCACGCCGCGCGCCCGTAGCACCGCCTCCAGGCGCTCGGCCCCATCCACCGGCGTCCATTCGTCGGCGCGCCCATGCAGGATCAGCACCGGCGCCTGCGCCCGCCCCAGCGTCTCGACGAGATCGATCTCCTGCCATGCCTGCAAAGGGACAAGGCTGGCCCGTCGCCCCAGCAGCCCGATTTCGTTGCGTCCCTCATCCAGCCACCCCTGCCAGGCCTGCAAGCTGTACATGCGGTATCGCTCCAGACTCACAGAATCGAGGCCACCGTGGGTCGCCAGGGCCATCAGCCGCATCTCGGCCAGATCGGGATAGAGCGGCAGGTCGGTGGCAAAAGAGCCCAGCACGGCGGCGGCAAAGGGGTTTCTCTCGGCGATGGCCCGCGCTCCCACGATGCCTGCCTCGCCCAGGCCCACCAGCGCGATACGTTGCGGATCCACCTCGGACCGTTGCGCCAGCCACTCGCCTGCCAGACGCGCATCCGCCGCCAGCAGAGCGCTGGGCGCCCGCTGATAGGTGCCATCGCTGGCGCCCACGCCTGCAGGGCTGTAGGTCAGCACGACCCAACCCTGCCGCACAAGTTGCTCCAGCCCCTGGGGTGGTGGCAGTGCGCCGCCCGGTTGGTGCACCAGTAGCGCGGGGAACGGCCCCGGCCCCTCAGGACGCAGCAGCAGCCCCTCACGCGAGCCCCCTTCGCTGCCAGGCAACAAAGCCACCTCATAGATGACGTCAGGCTCTTGCTCGCGCTCGGGTGGCTCGGGCAGATGGGTCACCCTCTCGATCGCCAGCCGCCCCGTGCCGCGCAGGGCAGGATTCTGCATCTGATCGAGCAGGCCAAAGCTGTATTGCTCAAAGGTCACCCCAAACAGCATGCGGCTGCCTGGCCGCATCCACATGGTGAACTGGGGGTTCGCCCCACCCTCGATCTCTCCCGCCAGAGCCACCGTGCCGATGATCGCCTCACTCTGGTCGACGGCGACGGTGACCGTCATCAGACGGCTGACGGGCATCGGATCGGTGACGTCCAGCACGTACAAGGCCAGCGGTTCGGTGGACGCGGGCAAGGCGCGCTGCTCTGTCGCCTGTAGCGCCAGCAGAACAAAGGGCAACGCAGAGGGGGCGCGCTCCATCATCAGTTTGGGCGGCGGGCTGATGCCAGGCACCATGACGGGCGCATACCAGACCTGGTCATTGGCCATGCAATCGATCGCATCCTCGCGGCGCTGGGCCACCCAGGTGGATTGCACGCCCAGAGCGTGCCTTTCCAACGAGTACTGCACGGGGGTAAGAATCGGCGAGAGTTGCAGCGTTCGGCGTTCGGTCAATGGCAGAGGTCCAAAGCGGTCAAGATCGCTATAGACCATGAGCAGGTCGCCCGCATCCGTCATGCGCAGCTCTTCGGTGGCCAGCAACTCCCCGTTCCATGTAATGCTATAGCGCAGGTTCTGCAGAACCTCGACAGGGGCAGGCGTCGGCGTGGGGATGGGGGTCGGCGTGGGCACGGGGGTTGGCGGCGGCTCGTCACACGCAACCAGCAGGCTTAGGAGCATGGCCAGCGCCAACACAAGGATCCGCTTGCGCCACACAGCGCGCTCCAGCCTCTCCATGGGGCCTCCTGCCACACGTACGAGAATGCCCAGCGACGAAACCCGGTCCTTGGGTTCCCCGCATCAAGCCGCAAACCTATTGTAACCGATCCGGCCTGCAGCGCCAAGCTTTGTGCTGCCGCCTCGCCTCATACCGCGCAAGCCCGATTGACATCTCCTAGCGTGTCGATAGACTTGATCCAGCCGCAGCGATTGTGGCCGCAATCCTTGCGAAGGCAATC
Source organism: Anaerolineae bacterium (assembly GCA_007118555.1). Classification (GTDB taxonomy): domain Bacteria; phylum Chloroflexota; class Anaerolineae; order UBA1429; family UBA1429; genus UBA1429. The sequence goes on from SKRJ01000241.1 coordinate 5,303, forward strand.
CTTGTGGCCGCAATCCTTGTGGCCGCAACCCTTGTGGCTGAATGGTGTTCCCCCAAGCAGAATGCAAGAGGCACCCAATGACCGACCGGGATGAAGCACTCGAGATAAAGGCAGCCCAGGAAGATCCCAACGCCTTTGCAGTGCTGTACGAACGGTATGTGGATCGGATTTACAGCTACATATACCATCGCGTCGGCAATGTGTATGAGGCCGAGGATCTAACCTCGCGTACCTTTTTCCGTGCGCTTTCGCATCTGGATGGCTATGTGGACAAGGGCTACCCCTTTTCCGCCTGGCTCTACCGCATCGCGCACAACCTGGTTGCCAACTGGTACCGGGATCGGGGGCGCAAGCCGGTCGTCTCTCTGGAGACACTGGTGATCGGGAGCCCGCCCGAGGAGCACCCTGAGGTCGTGACCCAGGGTGAGGATGATCGGCGCTTTTTGCAGGAGGTCATCGGCGAGATCGATCCCTTGCGCCAGGAGCTGCTCGTGCTCAAGTTCGCCGAGGGGCTATCGAATGCCGAGATCGGCCAGATCCTGGGACGCAGTGAGGGCGCCATCAAGTCCTTGTATCATCGCACATTGCTCCAGTTGCGCAAACAGATGCGTGAGAGAGGGATAGAGTTTGATGCAGAGTCGTAGGGGATTGATGGGGTCGGTGCTATCTCTTTGGACGTGGGTACGTACCTATGTTACCGAAGGGTTACGCATGATGGGCCTCATCGCTCAGCCTGAGTGTGTCTATCAAGAGGTGGAAGGCCAGTTTGTGGGTGCGCTCCCCCGCGTTGCGGCGCGCCCGGACTTTCGTCAGGAGTTGGCTTCCAATCTGGCCCTTGTCGCCCAACACAAAAGCTCGGGGATGGTCGTGAGCCAGCCGCATCCCTATGTACCGGGCGTTCTCGTCGGTGTGGCCGCAGGCGCACTGGCCACCAGCGCGGCCATCGTCGTGTTGGTCTTGCGAAGCCGCATCGAAAGACGTGTCTCTGTATAGGCCCCCCGTTGCTGACGCGCTCGTGAGCCGGCTCCTCTGGGGCTAGCGACCTGTCAGCTCGATCTCTCGCAGCCAGGGATACAGGCCACCGCTCGCCTCATAGCCCTGCACCCACGGCTTGACCAGACTGTACGACACGCCATGGGCCAGAGGCACCCAGGGAGCATCGGCGAGGATCAGGAGTTCTGCCTCCTGATAGAGCGCTGCCCGGCGTTCATCGTCCGGCTCGATGCGCGCCTGCTCCAGCAACGCATCCACCTCGCTATTGTCATAGCCACTATGATTCTGGCCGCTGGCGCTGTGAAACAGCAGATCCACAAAGTTCTGGGGATCGGGATAGTCGGCGATCCAGCCACTTAGAAGCATCCCATAGCGCTCGCGGTTGAGCCCCTGCAGAAAATCGCTCCACTCGACCTGCTCCACCAGCATCTCCAGCCCCAGGTTCTCTTCCAACATGGCCAGCACCGCCCGGGGTACCCCGCCCAGATGACCGCTCGTTCCCACCGTCGTGAGCACCAACAGCGGCATCTCGCCCTCTGCAGCATACCGCGAGCTGGCCAGCAGCTCACGCGCTAGCGCCGGATCATAGGTCATGATCGCTTGCGCGGGATCATCCCCCTCCGGAATCAGTGCCGGCGGCAGAATGCCACGGGCGGCCTTGACGCTATTGTTCAGCACCAACTCTGCCAGCAGGTCACGGTCGATGGCGTGAAGAATGGCCCGCCTCACAGCGGGATCGTCAAAGGGGGGACGGTCAACATGCATCGCCAGGTACTGGGTGCTCAGCTCGGGCGCAATCCGCAAGTCGCGAGATAGCGGATGGTGAGGGTCGAGCACGCGATCGAGCTCGCTGGCGGGCACCCAGGTGATGTCGAGCTGATCGTTCTCATACATCGTGATGGGCAGCCCACCGCCCAGCTCATAGATCACCCTCTGCAGTTTGGGGAGATCGCCATGGTAACGCTCATTGCGCTCCAGGATGATCCGATCGCGAGAGAGTTCTGCCAGTACAAAGGGCCCGCTGCCATTGGGCTGTAGCATCCAGCGCTCATCCTGGCCCTCGAGTTGGCGCTGATCAACGACAAACGCCGTGGGATAGGTAAGCTTGGCGAGGAAATAGGCCTTGGGGGCATCGATCTCGATACGAAGGGTGTGGGCATCCACCACCTCCAGCCCCGACAGACGCTCGGCCTCGCCTTCGGAGAACGCCTCGGCTCCCACAATGTCACCCAGATAGCCCAATGCCACAGGCGACCCCAGCGCCGGGCTCAGGGCGCGCTCGATCGAATACCGAAAGTCATCGGCCGTAAGGGGCGTGCCATCGCCAAAGGTTGCGTCCTGGTGCAGATGGAACAGATATGCGCGCCCGTTCTCCAGAATGTCCCAATGCGTCGCCAGATCGGGAACCACCTCCAGATCGGCATTGAGCGACACGAGCCCCGAAAACAGGTGCACGACATACTCGGCCGAGGTCGCGTCCTGCACCGTCGCGGGATCCAGCGTGGGAGGCAGGCTCCCCGGCAGCCGCAGCGTACCCGTTCCCGCAGGAGGCGCGAGAAGGCGCTCCACAGGAGCGATCTCGGGCAGCTCGGCAATCGGGTGGGTACCCTGCCACAGGAGTGCCACACTGCCAGCGCAGCACACGCTCACGACGCAGAGCACGAGCACGGCGATCGCCAGGATCAGGCACCCCTGTCGCCCCGATCTGTTGTGCGATCGCGTATCGGCCTCGGCAGGATTCACGCGCTCCCTCGCATTCAAGCTCCCATCGCCCGTCGTCCCGGCTCTCTGGCGCCTACGGTTGCGGAATCACCAACACCTGGCCCACATCCAGACGATTGACATCGGTCACATGGTTCTTCTGCGCCAGTTCCTGTACGTCCACGCCATAGCGGCGCGCAATAGACGCCAACGTCTGCCCAGGCTGCACCACATGCACCACAGCCCCCTCGGGAATCGGGTTCACCGCCACGGTTAGCTCCATGCCGGGGCGTAGCAGATTTGGGTTTCGCAGCGTGGGGTTGAGCGCCATCAACTGCCCTACGGGCATGCGATGCAGGGCCGCGATCTGGTTGAGCGTGTCGCCAAAGCGCACGATGTAGAGGTCGGTCTCGATATCATCCACCTCATACAGCGGGTCCACGCCATCGGGCAGCCGCAGCTCTTGCCCAACCCGGAGAGCGGCGCCGCTCTTGAGGCTGTTGGCCTCCAAAAAGGCCTGCACGGTGCTGCCATGCAGGGCCGCGATGGTGGACAATGTATCGCCCGGCGCCACCACATAGAGCGGCCCCGTGTAGGGCGTGGGCGTAGGCAGCGGCTCTGGAGCCGCCGTAGGAGTCGCATCAACCTCTGCCGGCTCCTCTGCACCCGTCAGGGCCTCATCCTCAGCCGCCTCATCCTCGGACGCCTCATCATCGATCACGCCGAGCTCGGGCTCCTCGACCAGGGCGTCCTCATCGGCCTCTGCGTCGGCATCCACATCACCGTCGACCTCCGCCACATCCACCACGGCGGCCTCGATGGGCGCAACAGCCACCACCACGGTCGGAAGCGGCTCCCGCTCTCGGGGTGGCTTGGCCTGGACACAACCCACCATCCCAAGCATGAGCAGCAGACAGGCCGCCAGTCCCAACACCCTATGCATCTTGTCTTTGCGCATGTGCACGCCTCCTTGCCTCCAACCTGACTTTCTCCCTGGTCTCGTCAGTCTCGTCAGACCCCCACAAGCCGGCGCATAATAACACGCAGGAGTCGAGACGTCAATGTCTGGACGGCACAATGCCAGACACAGTGCCTTTGCGAGGATAGTGCATGATTGACGCCTTGGCCCAGCTATGGTAGACTTGCGAGGCATAGAAGCCTGCCGGGCCCATAGCTCAGTGGTCAGAGCGACCGGCTCATAACCGGTTGGTCCCTGGTTCGATCCCAGGTGGGCCCATGGTCGACCCGTCATCACGATGCGGCCCGGGGCATGCTTTTGGGCCAGATGGCAGATACTGTCGCACGCTCCTCCCATCCAAGAAGCTGAACCATACGCCTTGACGCCTTCACATGCTGCTATGTCGGACAAACGCCCTCGAAGCCGCTCCTTGGATAGAGACCACTGCCCAAAAGATCGCGCAGAACGGCCATACGGGGCCTGGGCGCCAGGGTACGCGTGGCCACTGCCATAGGGCGAATGCACGCGACGCTATCCGACAAGGGAAGGATGGTATGGGTGCGCTGTCGGCATATTGCCTGTTTATGCCATGGATGAGAGGCGCAGAGAATGCGCTTGTGCCTGGTCCAATCCCTGCGTGGGGGTTTCCCGATTCGATCAGTCTATGGTACAATGGTTATGGTTAACGATAAGACTGTAGGAACGTACGCTCCGGGGACTGTAGATACACGTCTGTGGTGTTAGAGGGAGTCAATTTAATGAAATCAATGTGGCCGAAAAATGCGTTTATATACCTGCTTATTCTCGTGGCAAGCATCGCTCTCTTCTCGAGCTTTGTAACGCCCGCCGAGACCGCTGAGGAGATTGACCTTGCCCAGGTAGCGCGCCTGGTCAGGGCTGGAAGGGTCGAACGCCTCGAGTTTGCCAATGATGGCTCCATTGAGCTTACCGTTCGTGAGAATGCACAAGAAGTCTCTTACACATCGCGCAAAGAGCCGGATGTGGGTCTCGGCGAGACGTTGATGAGCCTGGGCGTAACGGCCGAGCAGATCGGCGAGATTGGCGCCATCGTGCCTCAGGCTCCCAGTATATGGGACAATTGGGGCCTGCTCCTCATTCAGGGTATCCCCTTGTTGCTCATGTTCCTCTTTTTGATGTTCATGTTGCGGCAGGCACAGAGCGGCAACAACCAGGCCATGTCCTTTGGCAAGAGCAAGGCTCGGATGTTCGCAGGGGATCGACCCTCAATTACCTTTGACGATGTGGCCGGTGCCGAAGAGGCCAAACAGGAGCTGGAGGAGATCGTCCAGTTCCTCAAGGACCCGAACCGCTTTACGACGCTCGGCGCACGCATCCCCAAGGGCGTTCTGCTGGTAGGCCATCCCGGCACCGGCAAGACCCTGATGGCGCGTGCCGTTGCCGGCGAGGCCGGCGTGCCGTTCTTTTCCATCAGCGGCTCCGAGTTCGTCGAGATGTTCGTGGGTGTGGGCGCCAGCCGTGTGCGTGATCTGTTCGAGCAGGCCAAGCGCAACAGCCCCTGCATCATATTCGTGGACGAGATCGATGCAGTGGGCCGCCAACGTGGCGCCGGCCTGGGCGGTAGCCATGATGAGCGAGAGCAGACACTCAACCAGATTCTGGTCGAGATGGACGGCTTTGATACCGATACTAACATCATCATCCTGGCCGCCACCAACCGTCCTGACATCTTGGACCCGGCGCTCATGCGCCCCGGGCGCTTTGACCGGCGTGTGGTCATCGATCGACCCGACCGACGCGGCCGAGAGGCTATTCTCCGAGTGCACACGCGCGGCAAGCCGCTGTCTGACGAAGTGGATCTGGAGATCATGGCCAAGCAGACACCCGGGTTCACCGGCGCCGATCTTGAGAACCTGGTGAACGAGGCCGCCATTCTGGCGGCGCGCGCGAACGAGAGCACTATCGGCATGGAGGAGCTGCAGGAGGCCGTGGAGCGGGTCATCGCCGGACCCGAGCGCCGCAGCCGTCTGATCAGCGATCAGGAAAAGCGCGTCATCGCCTACCACGAGGCCGGGCATGCCGTGGTTCAGGCCTTGCTCAAGCATACCGATAGAGTGCACAAGGTGACCATCATCGGCCGTGGCCAGATGGGCGGCTATACCATGACGCTGCCCGAGGAGGACCGCACTCTCCAGTCCAAGGCCAAGTTCGAGGATGAGCTGGCGGGGCTGCTGGGAGGTCGGGCAGCGGAACAGATCGTCTTTGGCGATGTAACCACAGGCGCCGGAAACGATCTCAAGCGCTCTACCCAGATTGCCCGCTCTATGGTAACCGAGTACGCCATGACCGAATCCATGGGCCAGCGTACGTTTGGCCAAAAGGAAGAGATGATCTTCTTGGGGCGTGAGATCTCAGAGCAGCGTGACTATGGCGAAGAGGTCGCCACGCAGATCGACCGCGAAATCCGGGCGATCGTTGACCGGGCCTATGAGCGCTCTGTCGAGGTCCTCACGGAGAATCGGGAAAAGCTCGACCGCGTAGCAGCAGCCTTGATCGACGAGGAAAGCATCGACGCCGAGACGTTCCGCTCACTGCTGCTCGGGCAGGATGCTCCTCAAGAGGAAAAAGAACCAGAGCCAGCACCGGCGCCTGCCTAGGCCGGCTCTCCATCAACCACGCAAGGCCGAGTCCAGGCCCGGACTCGGCCTTTTTCTGTGTCACAAGGAGACAGCGACATGCAACCACAAACCCCCGAGCTGGCGCCCGGAGTAGAGGGCACGCTCCTTAGACGGGTCGCGCAGGAGCATCTGGCGAGCCGCTGGGGCAGCGGAAGCGTGGACGTCCTGGCCACCCCACAGATGATCGGCTGGATGGAGCAGGCGGCTGTCCAGGCGGTGGACTCGCTCCTGCCCGAGGGCCTCTGCACAGTGGGCGCTCATCTGGACGTGCGGCATCTGGCCGCCACCCCACCCGGGGGAAAGGTGACCGCGACGGCCCGTCTCGTGCAGGTCGAGGGGCGCCGGTTGACATTTGAGGTGTCGGCCCACGACGATGCTGGCCCCATCGGCGAGGGCACCCACATTCGCTATATCGTCCGCCTGAGCGAGTTCATGGCCCGCGCCCAAGAGCGAGCCGCATCCAGCTAGCTCCGGGCGCTCACCCTTTCACAAAGGAGCCAGCCCACAAGCAGAGCACGCCATTGACGGCCGCTGCCTCCCTCGGTACAATCGCCCTATCACCGGAAGGAGACGCACCCATGGGAAACGTCGTTGTGTTGGGCAGCCTGAACATGGACCTCGTGGTACGTACCGAACGGATTCCACGTCCCGGCGAGACGGTGCACGGGCTGGATTTCCGCACCGTGCCCGGAGGCAAGGGCGCTAACCAGGCAGCCGCCGCCGCGCGCCTGGGGGTTACTGTCGATATGCTCGGGCGCGTGGGCGAGGATGCCTTTGGCCACGAGATGCTCCAGAACCTGAGCGATCAGGGGGTCGGCATCGATCGCGTGCAGCACGACGCAGGCGCCCCCAGCGGCACAGCCACCATCGTGGTCCAGACCGATGGCGAGAACACCATCATCGTGGTGCCGGGTGCGAACGGCCAGGTCTCTACACAGGATGTGGATGACAACCGCGATTTGCTGGCCAACGCCGATTATCTTGTCATGCAGTTCGAGGTGCCCCTGCCCGTGGTGCGGCATGCCATCGCCCAGGCCAGCGATATGGGCGTCCACGTCGTGCTCAATCCGGCGCCGGCCTATCCCGTGGACGCCGCCTTTCTCGACGGCGTATACTGCCTGGTCGTCAACGAGACCGAGGCCGAAACCCTCACCGGCTTGCCTGTCACGGGCTTGGAGGCGGCCCGCGATGCGGCCCATGCCCTGCAGGAGCTGGGCGCCACCGTGGTGATCGTCACCCTGGGGGCCAACGGGGCGCTCGTGCTGGCGAATGACGAGGCCACCCACATACCCGCGCGCAAGGTATCCGTGGTGGATACCACAGCCGCCGGCGACGCCTTTATCGGCGGGTTGGTGGCCGCCCTCGATCGGGGCATGCCCCTGGTAGAGGCCGTGCGCTATGCCACCTGCGCCGGCACCCTGGCCACCACCACCTTGGGCGCCCAGACGTCGCTCCCACTCCGCGGCGCGGTGGATGCCTTTTACGGGGAGGAATAGCCCTGTCGGATCGAGCAGGCGTCGTCGGCATTATTGCAAACCCGGCTTCTGGGCGGGATATTCGGCGCCTCATCGCCCAGGCCACGGCGATCAGCAACCAGGAAAAGATCGCCATCGTGCGGCGGGTGATCGTGGGCCTGGGGGGCGCCGGGGTGGCACGGGTGCTGATGATGCCCGATCCCCACGGTATGGCGCGCCGGGCTGCGCGGCCGCCGCAGACCGCCACGACAACCCTGCCCGAGATCGAATGGGTGCCCATGACACCCCAGGGCACTCTGGAGGACTCGCGGCTCGCGGCCGCCCAGATGGCTGCCGCGGCCGTGGGCTGTATTGTGGTGCTGGGGGGCGATGGCACCGTCCGAGCTATTTCCCAGGCCGTGGAAGAGGTCCCGATTCTGGCCCTCTCGACAGGGACCAACAATGTTCTACCGACCTTTTTGGAGCCCACGGTGGCGGGCCTGGCGGCGGGCGCCGTCGCCCGCGGCCGACTAGAGCTCTCGGCCGTCGCCTACCGCCACAAGTGGCTGGAGGTGCTGGTTGACCAACGGCCGGCGGATCGAGCGCTGGTGGATGTAGCGCTGTTACGCGGGCGATTTGTGGGCGCGCGAGCCATCGGAGATGCCTCCCGCCTGCAGGCGCTGTTCGTCACCCGCGCCGACCCCGCCACCATCGGCGTATCGGCCATCGCAGGCATGCTACACCCCATCAGCCCCCAGGAGCCTCGGGGCCTGGCCGTCTGGCTCGGGCCGGAGGCAGAGCGCCAAACTGTGGCCGCGCTGGGGCCGGGCCTGCTCGTGCGGGTGGGCGCCCGCGAGATACGGGACCTGGCCATCGGCCAGGCTGTTGAATACCCCGTCACAGAGCCCACTGTCGTGGCCCTGGACGGCGAGCGCGAGCTGGCGCTCAACGGGGGACAGTTGCTGACGGTCCGACTCCGTTCTGGCGGCCCGTGGATTGTCGATGGAACTCGAGCGCTGCACCAGGTAGCAGCTCTGCAGGATCGTGAGCCACATCGTTGATCATATGAGGAGAAGCACCATGATACGGACCCAGATCGCCATTGTTGGCACCGGCCCCGGCGGCTATGTGGCTGCCCTGCGAGCAGCCCAGTTGGGCGCCGAGGTCGTCTGCATCGAAAAGGAGGAACTGGGCGGCGTCTGCCTCAACTGGGGTTGCATTCCCACCAAGGCCCTCTTGCGCACCGCCGAGGTATACGATCTATTGGGTCGAGCGGGCGAGTTTGGCGTAATCGTGGACGAGCCACAACTGGACTGGCAGACTGCCATGGAGCGCATGAACCAGGTCAAGTCACGCCTAATTCGTGGCGTCCGGACCCTGCTCAACCAGGCGGGCGTCCAGGTCGTCTCGGGTCAGGCCAGCCTTGCGCGAGCCAACACCCTGCGCGTGACCTCCAGCGAGGGAGACGAGACCATCGTGGCCGATGACATTGTCCTGGCCACCGGCTCCCGCCACCTGGACGTGCCCATTCCCGGCCTGGACGATCCAGGGATCCTCAACTCCACGAGCATGCTACAGCTCGAGGAGCTGCCCGCGAGCCTGGCCGTGGTAGGCAGCGGCGCCATCGGCGTCGAGTTCGCCAGCCTCATGGGCACCCTGGGGGTCGAGGTGACGCTCATCGAAATGCTGCCCCGCATCACGCCCCTGATGGACGAGACCATCGGCGACATGCTGGCCCGCACCCTGCGGCGCCGGGGCATCACCATCCACACCGGCACGCGGGTCACCAGCGTAACCAGGACCGAGGCGGGCTATCGGGTGGCCATGACGTCCGAGAAGGAGGGCGATCTGGAGATCGAGACCGAAAAGGTGCTCTCGGCCATTGGGCGGGCGCCCAACGTCGAGGGCCTCGGCCTCGAGACCGTCGGCGTCCAGCCCTCCCGCCTCGGCATCCAGGTCGATGACCGGATGCGCACCGTGGCGCCCCATCTGTACGCGATCGGCGACTGCGCCGCCGAGGGCCCCATGCTGGCCCATGTGGCCTCCTACCAGGGGATCATAGCGGTCGAAGACGCCCTGGGTCACACCGCCCGCGCCGACTACTCGGCCGTGCCCTACTGCATCTTTTCGCTGCCCGAGGCCGCCGGCGTCGGGCTGACCGAGGGTCAGGCCCGCGACGCAGGTTATGACGTCAAGACGGGGATGTTCCCCATGGTGGCCAACGGCAAGGCCCTCGCCTATGGTGAGACAGAGGGGTTCGTCAAGATCGTGTCCGAGACCGAGAACCATGCCGTGCTGGGCGTGCACATCATGGGCGCCCATGCCAGCGACCTGATCCTGGAGGGCACCCTGCTCAAGCAGTTCGAGGTGACCCTGGACGAGGCCGAGCAGGTGATTCACCCGCACCCCACCCTGGGCGAGGCCATCGATGAGGCCATGCTGGCCGTGCGTGACAGGCCCCTGCATATCGCACCGCCACGCCGCCGCCGCTAGTACCGACAGGGCCCTCGATGCGATGCATCGAGGGCCCTGCTTTCCACGATCCAGCGTTCTGCAGGCCCTAGTTCTCGATGACGACGCGTACCCGATGGGGCGGCGGAAAGTTCCCCGTACTGTCCACCACGGTGAGCATCAGCCAGTAGACACCGTTGGGGAATGCCCGCGAGTCAAACTGCAGCAGCACCCCATCACTCACCTGCGACCGTACCACATCGCCGATCGAGTGCCACGCCTGGGGATTCTCTCCGACGCCATGCTCGATCTTGTAGAACTGAAAGTCAGCATGTCTCGCCGTGCCCCGAACCGTCACCGAACCGGAGAGACGCGCATTGGAGCCAGGCGACGTGATGCAGGTGTTGGGGTCACGACAGGCCGACGGCGGCGGCACCGGCGGTGGCGGGGGCTCTGGATCTGGCTCCGGTGTAGGCGGTGGCACCGGAGTCGGCTCGGGCACGGGCGTGGGCACCACTGCCGTAGGCTGCGCCTCTACCACCGCCACCTCGTCCGGCGTAGGCGTTGGCGGAGGCTGGGTAGGAATCGACAGAGTCGCGGTGGGCTCCGTGGGCCGCATCACATCCAACTCCTCCATCGAAGGCAGCACATACTGCTGTGCCACGAGAACAAGGGCCACGATTCCCAAGGTCAGGCCGATGTTGGCCATCGACCGGCCCTCGCGATGAGCCGATACCTCGCGCTCCACGGAAAAGATCGTGTTCACCCGGGCGCGCCGCGCTATCACATAGTTCCGCAGGTTGTAGAGGCAAATGAGAGCGCAGGCTACATACACCCAGATGATGTAGCTAGCCAGGAAGTCTATAACGGACACCAGAATTTCATACACGCCGCAACTCTTCTCCTACTCGTTGCTGCTCATTCGGCTCAAAACGCCAGTCAACAATCGGGCCATCCGCGGAACGGCGTGTTCACCCACCGCCAGAACCTGCTTGTGCATCGCCTCCGGATCACCTGCGTCAAAGTCACTGGGGACATTGGTGATCAGCGAGAGACCCATAACACGCATGCCCGCATGGCGCGCCACCACTACCTCGGGCGCGGTGGACATGCCCACGGCATCAGCGCCCACGGCGCGGAGGAACCGAATCTCGGCGGGCGTCTCGTAGCTCGGTCCCGACACCATCGCATACACCCCCTCCCACAAGGTCATCTCCTGGGCGCGCGCCTCTTCTCGCAGGAGGCGCTGGAGATCCGGGTCATAGGGTGGCGTCATGTCAGGAAAACGCGGCCCAAAGCGTTCGTCGTTGGGGCCGCGTAGCGGGTGTTGGCCCGCCAATCCCGGTAGGAACAGGTGGTCGGTGATGGTCATCAAGTCGCCCGTCTGAAAATCGGGGTGCAACCCGCCGGCAGCGTTGGTCACCACGAGGATCTCGGCGCCCAGATGGCGCATCACCCGGATCGGAAAGGCGACCATGGCGGGCGAATAGCCCTCGTAAAAGTGCAGGCGCCCCTGCATCATGATCACGGGCTGGCCGCTCAGTGTCCCGCCCACAAACCGCCCCTGGTGTCCCGCGACTGTCGAGGCCACCATGTGGGGCACATCCTCATAGTTCACCGGGACGGGATCGACGATCTGATCGCCAAGATCACTCAACCCGGAACCCAGGACCATCGCCACCCTAGGGCGTACCGGTAACCTGCCCTCTAGATATGCCGCAGCATACTCCACCATCTCATAGTTCACGACCGAACCCATACTGACATACACCTCGTGAGAATGGGGCACCCGCAGAGTCAGAGGGTGCGCTGCTATTCGTTGTGCGTCAATGCTCCCCGGTCAGTGAGCGCGTGGGTGGGCCTCATCATAGACTTCACGCAAGTTCTCGTGGGTGAGATGCTTGTACACCTGCGTGGTAGAGACATTGGCATGCCCCAACAAGCCCTGTACCTGGCGCACATTGGCACCGCCATTCAAGAGGTGGGTGGCAAAGGAATGCCGCAATGTATGGGGGGTTACCTCGGCCCGGATGCCCGATTCGCTAACATACTTTTTAATGATCAACCAGAGCCCCTGGCGGGTCAGGCGCTTGCCGCGATGGTTGACAAAGAGGGCATCCTCACCGTCCTGCACGAGCTCCGAACGGCTATCCTCCAGATAGAGTCGCAGAGCCTCCACCGCCCGGCGGTAGATGGGGATCTCCCGCTGGCGGTTGTGCGTCGAGTTGCTGTTGCACTGAATACAACCTTGCTCCAGGTCGACGTTCTGAACGTTCAACGCGACCACCTCGCTGACGCGCATGCCCGTCGCATACAGAACTTCGAGCAGAGCGCTGTCACGCATGCCCCGCACCGTAGGATTCCTGGTAGGCGCCTTGAGCAGCAACTTGACCTCTTGCTCCGAGATGGAGGTAGGGAGATACTTGCGAACCTTGGGGCTGTCCACCTTGGCGCTGGGATCGTTGCTCACAAGACTGTGCTCCAGCAGGTGCCGGAAAAAGGACTTGGCGGCGGCCACCTTGCGCGCAACCGTTGCCGAGGCGTACTCATGCTCGTTGCGCAGGCAATCCACATAGCCGGAGAGATGTCCGGGGTCAACCTGGTCCCACGAGGTGACTCCCTGCTCCTCCAGATAGCCATTGAACTGCCCCAGGTCATTGCGGTAGGCCACAATGGTGTTGTTCGAATAGCCTTTTTCCTCCATCAGACAGGTCAGGAAGCTCTCGATCTGATTTCTCATGCCCTCTTCTCCTCAATTGATGCCCATCCCCGGCTTCGGCGCTATTGTACCATCACTTTACATAGGGGCAAAACCCTGAACGAACCAGGGGAATGCACCCGAACGCCTCTGTCACACCCAGCCAAGAGATGCCGTCATTCACCTCACTCTGCACCGCGACCGGCCTGCGCTGTCCGCGGTCGCCTGCCAGAACCCTCGACGCTCAGAATAGATACGCAACCCAGAGGATACCAGGGCCGCCTACCTCGTCCAAGGAATCCGAGCATTCGACAAAGTCGATCATCACGGCTACAATGGCCGCGCCTGTTACTCGCCAAGATCAGGCAGGTTCTGCTACGCGCCAGTGTACCAGGGAGGATCGAGCCCATGGATCTGTTCGAAAAGTGCTACGGCTTTACCCGTGCCGAGGAGGCCCGCAAGGGAGGCTATTACCCCTATTTCATCCCCCTCGAAGATACCGAGGGCACCGAGGTGGTCGTCAACGGCAACCGCATGATCATGATCGGTTCCAACAACTACCTGGGGTTGACCACCCACCCTCGCGTGCGCGAGGCCGCGATCCAGGCCATCGAGCGCTATGGGACGAGCTGCACCGGCTCGCGCTTTCTCAACGGCAACCTGGCCATGCACAACGAGTTGGAGCAGGAGCTCGCCGATTTCATGGGCCAGGAGGCTGGCCTCGTCTTTAGCACCGGCATGGGCGTGAATCTGGGCACCATATCGGCCCTGGTGGGGCGCGGCGATTTTGTGATCACCGACCGTGAGGATCATGCCAGCATCATCGACGGCTGCCGCCTCTCGTACGGCAAGATGCTGCGCTTTCGCCACAATGACATGCAGGACCTGGCGCGGGTGCTCGCATCGATCGGTGACGCGCCCAAGCTCGTGGTGGTCGACGGCGTGTTCAGCATGGGCGGCGACATTGCGCCGCTGCCCGAGATCGTCGCTCTCTGCCAGGAGCATGGCGCCCGCATCATGGTGGACGATGCCCACTCCCTGGGCGTGCTGGCGGGTGGACGTGGTACCGCCGCCCATTTTGGCCTGGATGACGAGGTCGACCTGATCATGGGTACCTTTAGCAAGGCATTTGCCTCCCTCGGGGGCGTCATCGTGGGCGAGGCCCAGGTCATTGACTATATCAAGCATATGGCGCGCGCCCTGATCTTTTCCGCCAGCATGCCGCCCTCGAACGTGGCGGCTGTCAAGGCGGCCCTGCAGGTCATTCAAGAAGAGCCCGAGCGCGTGGAGCGGGTGCAGCAGATCGCTGAAAGGATGCGCGAGGGCTACCAGTCGCTGGGGTTCAACACCGGCAACAGCCAGACCCCCATCATCCCCATTATGATCGGCGACGAGTTCAAGACCATCATGTTCTGGAAGGCGCTCTTTGAAGCGGGCATCTATGTCAATCCGGTGCTCCCGCCTGCCGTCCCGCCCAACCTCTCGCTGCTGCGTACCAGCTATATGGCCACCCACACCGACGAGCAGCTAGACCGCGTGCTGGAGATCTTTGGGCAGGTGGGCAAAAAGCTCGCCATCATCTAGCGCATCTCGCAGCAGGACAAGGGCTTATCGCACATCGTGCGCGTCACGGGGATTCCCGTGGCGCGTTCTCTATTGCGCGCTAGTCGTCCACCATGCCCGGCAGCGGCCCCTCCTGCAGAACCCGCTGGGCCGAGTGCGCGGTCCACACGGGCTCGAACACCGTCCGCGCCGGCAGCGGCGCCCGCGTCACCAGCCTGGCGCCCGGTACCGCCCGCACCTGCTCGGGCGTCAGAGGCAGACCGCCGATCACCCGCTCGACCTGCTCCATCGGGAGCACCAACACGCCGAACAGGTCGCCCAGTCGGGGTTCCTGATCGATCCGCGCCCAGAAGGTGGCGATCGCCAGCGTCCGGGCCGCCGGGCCCAGCTCGGGCCGGTACAGGTTCTCGCTCACGGTCATGAGCACGGGCCGGGGATGGTGTGGCTCCGGCGCCCCGGCTGCCGCCACCCGCACCACCTGCTCCCTCTCATAGACGATGGCGGTCTCCCGAGCCGACACGATCTGGAGCGGCCC
>SKRJ01000351.1 GCA_007118555.1 Anaerolineae bacterium
CGCAGCAGCTTGGGAAGCGCCCGTCCGGCGGTTCTGTCGCCCAGCGGGCGCAGCTCGGGCGCAGCCTTGCCCTCGGCCACCCGATCGGACTCGTGGGTGCGATAGACGCCAATGACCTCGGGTGGAAAGGGGTCGCTCTGCTGTTGGTCGTACAGGCGGTTGGCCACCACGCGGCAGTTCTCTAACGCCTCCTGGTCCGAGGCCACCCGCGAGATGCGGTACACCAGGACGGTTGGCCGCCCGCCGATGCCGCCTACGATGTCGGACATGAAATCGGTGTTGGCCAGGTTGTTGTAGACGGCGTTGGTAAAGACATAGACGATCACCTCGGCCGTGCGCAGCAGGGGCTCGGCACGGGCACGATTGACGAGTCTGCCCCCCTCGCCCGTGTCAAAGTCGGGTGTGTCGATCAGCAAGAGATGCGGCGCAATGTCCGGTGAGGTGGCATACAGAGGCGGCCCCGCGCTGGCCGTCTGTTCGGCGTCCTCCCAGGGCACCGGGGCCTGGGGGAGGCGGTGCAGCAGACGGGTCGCGATCTCGGGGCCCGCCAGCACCTCGGGGTGTCCGACCAGGAGGGCGCGTGCGGTCAGGCCGGCGCGAAAGGCCACCCGCGACAGATAGCGCCCGGCCAGGGCGTTCACCAGGGTGGATTTGCCGGTGCTGCCGCCGCCGCACACCGCCACCAGCAGCACGGGGATGCCAAACTGCAGGGCGGGGAGCACGTTGCGCTCCAGGGTCTGGAGCCAGACGCCCTGGGGCGGCGCGCCCACGGTGTCGCGCAGCAGTTGCGGCAGGACGTCGCGCAGGGTCTGCACGTGCCCTTGCAGCGCGAAATAGGATTCATCCTGCATGGTCAGACCACAGGGGCCGTGGGCCCTGGTAGAGCGCAGGCTCGGCCAAAGGGATCCTCCTCATGCTACACCAGTTCCATGTCGTGGTCAGCCAGGGCCTCTCGCACGGCCAGGAGCAGCTCGCTGGTGACCTCGGGGATGTGCAAGGGGTCGTTGAGCCAGGCGGTGAGCTGCATCGAGGTGCGAGGCGTTCCGGCGGGCAGACGGCCAAAGGCGGTGTAGAGCACGGCGGGCTTGGGATCGGACAGTACCTTGTCGTGCTTGCCAACGGCATGCAGGGCGACGCTCGCGGCCTCTTGCGGGTCGCCCTCGTGGGCCACGGCCAGTGGAATCTGGAGGCGCACGCCGGTCGGGCTCTTGGAATAGTTGCGGATGGCGCCGGTGACAAAGCTCTGATTGGGCATCACCACGGCTACATTGTCGGCGGTGCGCATCGTTGTCGCGCGTATGCTCAGGCTCTCGACGACGCCGATCTCGCCGGCTACGTTGATCACGTCGCCGGGGCGCAACGATTGATCGAACAGCAACAGGACGCCAGCGACCAGGTTGCTGAACACCTGCTGCGAGCCAAAGCCGATGGCCACCGTCAGGCCACCGCTGATAAAAGCCACTGTCGAGGTGTCCAAACCCAGGGCGCCCAGCGCAAAGGTCACACCCACGATAATGACGGCATAGCGCGCGATGGTCAGCACGGCGTTGACCATCGCCGGATCGGTGTTGGTGCGCGGCGCAATGGATCGCTGTACAACCGCCTGCCCCGCCCACGAAAAGGCGAATAAAAAGTAGAGCACCACGGCCGTTGTGAACAGGGGCCCCAAAAGGATAGGCGACTCGCCGATGGTCATCACATGCGCCTCTGCCACGGCCTCCAGATCAATGAGCAGCCCCAGCACCCGCAACAGCGCCACGATCCCGACCATGGGGGCCAGCAGACGTACCTGGATCGACCGCTTGCGATGCTGGCCCAGCCAGGTCGTCAGAGCCACGGTGACCAGGCGATAGACCAGGATGAGCCAGAACAGGAACACCCACTCCCCCAAGAGCCCGGCGGGGCGGTTCCACGCGCGAAAGAGCGCCTGAGCCAGCCACATCAGCAGCAGGCCCGCCAGCGGAAAAACGGCTCTATCCAGCAAAACCCAGATCGAGAGTAACGTCGGCTTGGACTTGAGGCCCAGCCGGCGCTGCATGCGCTTGTCCAACGAGTCCCATGCGCGCAGTTCCTCTGTCAACAGCCAGGCCAGGCCCAGTACCAGCAGAAACGCGAGCCACTGCTGCCACACGGCCGGGCGACGCAAGAATACCAGGATTACGCGTAATTGTTCGCCCATGCTATCCATCTCGTCTTTTCTGTGTCAAACGCCGGTCTTGGCATGCTACTCTTCCGGGTTGTCGTTCTCCAGATCGGGGGTGGGCGTTGGGACGATCGGCGCGGGAGCGCTGAGCGCATTCACGAACGCTTCCAGTTCGTCCACAAGACCCACATCACCGTCCAGCCAGCGCTCGAGAAGCACGGCGCCCTGCTGCCACGGGGAGTCGTCGCCTTTGGGAATCCGGGATACGACCACGGACGTGGCCTGCTCCAGGAACCCCGCGATCACCGGATCCTCCGCTATGGTGACGTTGATATTGGCAGGTACGCGCCCGGCTTGCGCCATGAGCATCTGCTGGGTCTCGGCGCTCGTCAGATGCAGCCCATAGGCCAGGGCCAACTCGGTCGCTAGTGGCGACAGGTCGGGGTTGAACAGCAGCAGATCGGCCGAGAGAAATGTCCGGCTCTCGCCATGAGGCCCTGCCGGAAGAGACGCCGCGCGCAGGCGATCCGCGCCCACCCGAGCCCGCAGCTCCCACAAGAGGGACGAATCGGCGATGAGATAGGCGGTGTCGCTCTCTGTAAACGATTGGATGAGCGCATCGGCATCCGGGCTCACCGATACCCCCGGCGTCTCGCTGGCCTCCTGCAGCCAGTCGAGCCACTCGGCGAGGCCCTCGGTATCCCAGACGGGCTGCTGCCCACTCGTCGATTCGCCAGCCGCCGTAGCGCCCCAGAGCACCCAGGGCATCCCGGCATACAACCCCACGCCCTGCCCGTCGCGCGCCTCTCGCAAAAGATCCTCCAGCGTGGGGGCGGGGTTGGCGACCTGCTCGGCGTCATAGTAGAGGGCCGTCAGGCGCAGTGATACGGGCAGCCCATAGAGCTGTCCGTCCATGTTGGCGGCCTGCCAGGCCGTCGGCAAAAAGCGTTGGGCCAGATCCTGCGGAACGAGAGCCTCCAACTCGTGCAGCAATCCCTGTTCGGCCAGGGACGCCAGCCATTCACTGGGGCCGAGCACCAGATCGGGGCCTGTCCCCTGGGCCATGGCCTCGGCATAGAGCGCCGGCAGGTCGGCAGGCCGTATCTCCTTGCTGACGACATAGACGCCGGGGCAGGTCCGCATAAAGCGCTGAGAGGCCTGTCGCAGGGCCTGCATATCGTTTCCCTGCCAGGTGTGCCAGATGCGCAGGGTGCCCTCCAGGGTGCATGCGGTCTCTGCTACGTCGCCATTGTCCAGGCCATGGGCCTCGTTGATGTCGGCCGAGAGCTGTTCGGCCGCCTCGGACACGCTGACCACGCCCTCCAGGGCCAGGGTATAGGCGGCATCCCCCTGCTCGAGCACAGCACGCACCTGTGGCAGGTTGGGCAAGGCGACCGCGGTCTGGATCTGAGCCAGGAACGCGGCGGTGGCAGGGTTGAGACGGGCATCCACGCGCACCTGCGCGTTGGCCGGAATCGTCGACGTCTCGCGCGCCAGCCGGGTTTGCTGCTCGACGCCCGTCAAAAAGCGGGCCAGGCGCAGGGCGAGCGCCGATTGGCGCGCCGACGAGGAAGCATTCAGCGCCATGACCTGGCTCTCCAGCAGGGGGCCGGCCTGGCCAAACGGGCCGGCGGGCAGTTGCACCGCTCCGACGACCTCCACGCCAAGGGTCTCGCGCAGATGCGGCAGATCCCGTGTTTCGCCCACATAGTAGAGGACCTGGCCGTCCTCAAAGAGCTGTCGGGCGACCTGCGGGTCCGCTGTCATAAAGACTCGTTCGTTCTCTTGGGCGATCCTGAGCCAGCCCAGCCAGTTGGCAAAGCCGCCCTCATCCAGAATGATCCGACCTTGCTCGTCGAGCAGCTCGCCGCCAAAGGCCTTGATCCCCCAAAAGCTGTGGTAGAAATTGACCGGCAGGGCGAGCCCACGATCGGCGGTGGCCTCGGCCAGGAGCTCGTCCAGCGTGCGGGCGGGCGCCTCGACGAGCTCCCTGTTATAGTAGAGCACCATGGTGTCCAACGCAAGAGGCAGCCCATAGAGGCGCTCCTCGAATCGTGGCCGCACCAGGGCGCGTGCATAGAGAGCCGACGTGTCGAGATCGTAGGGGGTCAGGTCCTGTATGAGCTGATCTTCGGCCAGGGGACCCACCTGGCCACCCGGGAGGATCAGCAGATCGGGCCCCAGCCCCATCGCGGCGCGGGTGCGGTAACGGGCGACCAACTGATCGGCGGGCACAGCCACACGCAAGATGGTGGTGTCGGGATAGATCTCGACGAACCGATCGATGATGGCGTGCAGGGTCTCTGCCCGGGAGCCCTCCCAGGCGTGCCACACGATGATCTGGCCACCGACCTCGGGCGAGGCGGGCGGGCGTGCGCACGCGGCCAACCAGAGCGCGATTGCTACAAGCAGGCACCGACGGATTGTTTGCATGATCTCCCTATGGGGCACGTCAGGGGCCGCAAAGGATCTGACAATAGCGCGGCCTCTACTCCAGCTGTCGTCGAGCTACTGCGCCAAGTATACCATGTGGGCGTCGACGGCTCTATTCCCGAGGAGTTGTCAAGGGTGGGCGAGGGCGCATTCTGGGTGCACTCTATGCAGAAACGGCACAGGGGATCCCTGTGCCGTTTTGATTGCGCTGCGAACTACCAGCGGTTGGACGATCGGCCGCGGCTGCCGCCGTTGTCCGAGTCACGCCGGGGGCGAGCCTCAGCCACGGTGACGTTACGCCCGTCAAGCGGCTTGTCGTTCAACTCCTCAATGGCTTTTTGTGCATCGGCTGTATTCGCCATCTCCACAAAGCCAAAGCCACGTGAGCGACCGGTGTCACGGTCGGTGATCACGTCTGCGGTAGCCACTGGGCCAACTGCCGAAAAGGCCTGGCGCAGGCTGTCGTCATTGGTATCATAGCTCAGATTACCAACATACAATTTCATCGTCTCGGTCTCCTTCTTTTCTGCGGTGCAAAGCGCACCCAATACTAGATAGATCAGGTCGCGCCCAAAAAGAAAGCCCCCCAGGAAATGGCCCTGGCGGGGTAAACCGATCAAGTGCTTCCGAATCCTGTGCATAGTATCGCACACTCTGGGGCAACCTCCAAATGGGCGGAAAACGTGTGAACGCCTGGAGGGGGGATCACCTCCAGGCGTTCCTATCGCGTTACAGGGCCGACGCCGGCGTCGCGGGGTGTGGTCCAGGCCCATTCCGGCCGATCTTCCTGCGCCAGACACACCCGCGAGCACGGTCTCACCGCGTCATGGGCAGATGTACCAAACGGACCCGGTGTGCAACATGCAGGGTGACCGCAAGCGTCTCGCTTGCCGGGTTGCCTTGCGGGGCATCGGCGGTGATTCGGATCTCGGCTCGATAGGTGCCAGGGCCAACGGCTCCGGGATCGATGCTGAGCGAGAGGCGATCGCCGCTCGTGCCGCTCTGCCGGGTAAGGTTCAGCCACTTGGGCTGGGAGGGCGAAATTGTGGCGGTCCAGTTGAACGACTTGCCATTGTTGCTCTCTACGCCGACATTGTACGTCCGGGAAGGCAGGGTGGGATCGGCCACTTGGGTCACCGAATCCGTTGTCAACCGGATTTCGACCCCGCCAAACAGATCCTGTAGCGTACGGTCGTGCCGTCCGACAAAGGCGTTGTTGTACTCCCACCGATTGTTCCAATAGTCCCTGCTCAGCCACAAGGCCATCCCCGAGTGGCTGGGATGGGTGTGTCGCTCGATCGTTTCGGGATTAAAGTTCCAGTAGGTCTCATACGCTTGGCCCAGGGTCATGCCGCCAAACAGGTGGCGCACAAATGTCTGAAAGGCGTCTCCGAGCCAGTTGGCATAGTAGCCGGCGGCTCCCTTGTCGAGAAAAGCGCTCGAATACTGGGCGACGCGGCGATAGGCCTCGCCGCTGTCGATGGGCGGGTTGTCTATGCTAGAGGAACCCGCCGAAAAGCAGGCATAGATCATGACGATCGCATTGGGGGCCAGGTCAAGATCGGCCCGAATA
The DNA here is from genome assembly GCA_007118555.1 of Anaerolineae bacterium. Classification (GTDB taxonomy): domain Bacteria; phylum Chloroflexota; class Anaerolineae; order UBA1429; family UBA1429; genus UBA1429. The sequence continues at coordinate 6,150 of SKRJ01000351.1, forward strand.
CGATCCGCCGACACCAGATTGTCCTTGAGGGCCAGGCCTCCCACCGTGGGGTGAGGCATGTCACTCCAGGCGATGCCGTGGCCACGATAGAGGAGAAAATGTGCGCCCCTGGCCGCGGCAACGATCTGCCCCCAGTCATTGCTTGGGGTGTAAAAGCGATGCACGGTGACACCATGGGCCTCCAACTCTCGCGCCGCCAACTCCATGTTGTCCTTTTCTCGATTGGTCCAGGGGCCATGATCGCCGTCGATGGGCCCTACGATCAGCACCGCCTTGAGGCCTGGGATCTGCACGGATTGGGCCTCGAGAGCGGGCTCTTGGGCGGGCGAGATTTCCACTTGGGAGGGGGCGACGGGGAGATCGTGGGGCGCAATGGGGAGGGC
>SKRJ01000133.1 GCA_007118555.1 Anaerolineae bacterium
ATTTCATCCTGGGGCCGGACACGGACCCCGCCCAGCGTAACATCCTGGGCATCGTCAACAAGTTGGGCGTGCGGCTGGGGCAGCGGGTGCTGCGGCACCTTTCCGAGACCCACGAGGTGCTCTCGATGCTGGGCGGCCGCTTTGTGCACCCGGTCATGGGCCTGCCTGGGGGCGTCTCCAAGGCTGTGACGCCCGAGATGCAGGCACGCCTGATCGAGATCGGCGAGAGCATGGTCGAGTTTGGTCAGTTCAGCCTCGGGCTGTGGCGTGACATGGTGCTGGGCAACGACGAGTTCCGCGACATGATCCTGGGCGACGCCTACCTGCACCGCACCCATAGCATCGGGCTGGTGGACGCCAACAAGCAGCTCAACTTTTACGACGGCAACGTGCGCATCGTCGACGTAGAGGGCAACGAGGTCGCCTGCTATGCGCCCAGCGAGTACCTGGAGCACATCGCCGAGTGGGTCGAGCCGTGGACCTATGTCAAGTTTCCCTATCTCAAGCACTTTGGCTGGCAGGGGCTCACCGACGGCATGGAGAGCGGCGTCTACCGCTCTACGCCGCTGTCGCGCCTCAACGTGAGCGAGGGCCTGGCGACGCCGCTGGCCCACGAAGCCTATCAAGAGTTCTATGAGTATATGGGGGGCAAACCGGTGCATGCCACCCTGGCCACCCACTGGGCGCGCCTGATCGAGATGCTCTATGCCGCCGAGCGCGCGCTGGAGCTGGCTAGGGACGAGGCGCTCACCGATCCCGATATCCGCGTCATACCCACCGAGACGCCCCGTGAGGGCGTGGGCATCGTGGAGGCGCCGCGCGGCCTGCTCACCCATCACTATGTCACCGACGAGCAGGGCATCCTGACCGGCGTGAACCTGATTGTGGGCACCACCAACAACCACGCCGCCATCTGCATGTCGATCAAAAAGGCGGCCCAGACTCTGATCGGCGGCGGCAAAGAGATCACCCAGGGGCTGCTCGATCGGGTAGAGATGGCGTTTCGCGCCTATGACCCCTGCTTTGGCTGCGCCACCCACGCCGCGCCGGGCGAGATGGACCTGGAGGTCTCGGTGTATGACCCGGCGGGCGAGCTGGTGGCCCAACTGCGACGCGATCCATCGGCGGGAGGTGAGGGGTAGAACATGAGCACACGTGGCCGTATCATCAAGACCGACACCCCGCAGACCCAGACGCTGCTGCGCCCCATGGTGCTGCGACGCAGCGAGCTGGTGGTGGATCATGTCGCCTGCTGTGGCTGCCAGATCTGCAGCCTGGTGTGCCCCCACGAGTCGATCTCCCTCAGCGAGGGCGAGCTGGTGGACGGGCGCATGACGGAGCAGCCCCGCATCGATATCGACCCCGCCACGTGCAGCATGTGCGGCGAGTGCGTCGTCGTTTGCCCGACCCATGCCCTGTCGATGACTATCGACGGCAAGCCCGAGATCCCGGTGATCTCTGGCAAGGCGTTCCCCTACCTGCTGCGCAACGTCAGGGTCGATCAGGCGGCCGCCGCGGCCTCTGTCGATGTCAGCTATATCGACAACTGCCCCGTAGGGGCGATCAGCGCCGACGTGGTGGCGGACGACGAGGGGCAGGTGACGGCGGTGCGCGACGTGGAGGTCGACCGCGGCAAATGCATCGCCTGCACCCGCTGCATGGAGCTGGGGCCCAGGGGCGCCTTTACCATCACCAGGCCCTACCAGGGCCGCGTGCACCTCGACGTCTCCCTCTGCCCCGAGGGCTGCCAGGCCTGCGCCGACATCTGCCCTACCAAGACCATCAGCTATGACGGGCAGCAGGTGAGCGTCGACGAGCGGTTCTGCATCTTTTGCGGCGCCTGCGAGCAGATCTGCCCCGCCGAGGGCGCCATTGCCGTGCAGCGCACCAACATCCTGCACACCCCCATCGAGTCGGGAGCCTGGAACAAGGCGCTGGACAAGCTGGTGGCCTACGAGGCGGTGGTGCGCGAGTACGACCGCAAGGGCCAGCTCCGCCGGCGGCGGGCCGTGCTGACGGGCCTCTTGCGCGAGATGCCCGACGACGAGGGCAACAGCCAACGGTAACCCGTATGTAGTGCAGAGCCCTGCGACCCATCGCCGCAGGGCTCTTTTTTTGCGCCACGCCGTCAGGCGCGTACAATGGCGCTGGTCATTACCCATGACATTTTGATAGAGGTATATATGTCGCTTGGCACGCAGACCGTCAGGTTCTATCGCAATGGGCAACCTGACGTATATATGCGTCAGGGGGTTGCGGGAGGCGGGCAGGCACAGAGGCCTGCCCCTACAATCGAGTGTGTAGGGGCAACCCCCCGTGGTTGCCCCATGCGCCGTGGCTGCCCCACACCTCATGGTCGCCCACAAACCATGGTTATCCCGATAGCACAGGAGTCGTCCCATGATGCGTGCCCTTGATCCCCTGATCGACGCCCTGCCCGCTGCCACGCGCCACAACTGGCGGCCCCTGGAGATTGGCAAGATCACGACCGATTCGCGCCAGGTCGAGCCGGGCGACCTGTTCGTGGCCGTGCCGGGTGTCAGCGTGGATGGCCACCGGTTCATCCCAGCGGCGCTGAAAGCGGGCGCGGTCGCCTGCATCGTCGAGCGCCTGACGCCTGAGCTGGAGGGTGAGTACACCGTCTGCACACCCGCCGTGCAGGTCCCCAACGCGCGCGAGGCCCTGGCCCACCTGATGGCGGCCTGGCACGGGAACCCGGGGCGCAAGCTGCGGGTGATCGGCGTAACGGGCACCGACGGCAAGACCACGACGGTGCGCCTCATCGCCGGCATTCTGAGCGCCGCCGGGCACGTGGTGGGCACCATCGACTCGGTGGGCGCCAGCATCGCGGGGCGCGAGACGCCCACCGGCTTTCACACCACGACCCCCGATGCCCCTGAGGTGCAGGCCTATCTGGCCGAGATGGTCGAGGCGGGCGTCGAGTATGTCGTGATCGAGTCCACCTCCCACGGCCTGGCCCAGCACCGGGTCACGGCGGTGGAATACGACGTGGCCGCCGTCACCAACATCACCCACGAGCACCTGGACTTTCATGGCAGCCTGGCGGCCTACCAGCAGGCCAAGGCCATGCTGTTCCACGCCCTGAGCACCTCGGTGCGCAAGGATGGCGTGCCCAAGGTGGCCGTGCTCAACCGCGACGACGCGTCGTACGCGTACCTCAGCCCGATCCCGGCCGAGTGCCAGCTCTCGTACGGCCTGGACGCGGTGGCGGATCTGCACGCCCAAGACGTGGCCGTCAGCCCGTCGGGGCTACACCTCGAAATCGTGACGCCTCAGGGGCCACTGGCGATGAGCTCGCCGCTGGTGGGGCATTTCAACGTGTTCAACATCCTGGCGGCGGTCAGCGTGGCCTACTCCCAGGGAATCGCGCCCGAGGCCATTGCGGCGGGCATCGCCCAGGTGCGGGGCATCGTGGGGCGCATGGAGCGCATCGACCGTGGCCAGCCCTTTACCGCCATCGTGGACTTTGCCCATACGCCCAATGCCATGGACAAGGCCCTGCAGTGCGCCCGGGAGCTGACCGAGGGGCAGGTGATCGTGGTGTTTGGCTGCGCGGGGCTGCGCGACGTGGCCAAGCGCGCCTGGATGGGCGAGGTAGCCGGGCGGTTGGCCGATCGCGTGATCATCACCGCCGAGGATCCTCGCACCGAGCCGCTGGATGCCATCATGGACCAGATCGCCGTGGGCTGCCAGCAGGCCGGTCGCCAGCAGGGCGAGGGCTACTACAAGATCGGCGATCGGGGCGAGGCGATCCTGACGGCCCTCGAGATGGCCCGGCCCGGCGACGTGGTGATCGCGACGGGCAAGGGCCACGAGCGCTCCATGTGCTTTGGCGAGATCGAGCACCCCTGGAGCGACCAGGATGCCGTGCGTGACGGTCTGGCGGGCCTGGGCTATGCCAACGACGCCGATCCCGCGCCCTAGTCGGGCGCCGGCGTCAGTACAGATCCGCGGGCCGTCTCGCTAGTCCAGCCGGCCGTAGATCACCAATAGCCCGGGCTGAAGCTCGACCGAGGTGATCTCGGCGACGCCACCGAGCAGAATGGGAATCCCGTGGGCCGTGTTGATACGGCCGATGGCGGAGCGGATGACGGCATTGGCGATCATCCGCTGGAATCCCGAGAACCCATCACCCAGGCTATGGTCAACGATGCGCAGATAGAGTTTTCCATCCACGACCTGGGGGACCCCTACCGCTCTGAGCTCTCCGCTGAGGCCCATGTCCGCATGGGACGCGTTGAACGTACCGATCACGTTCTGCTCGGTGATCCTCATCTCCATGTCATAGATCCTCAAGCCCTGCTCGCCAAGGGGTTGGTCCCCGATGAGCTCTTTCAGGTCGGATTCCGTCATCTCCAGGATAAAGTCGCGGTCATCCGCGGACGGGGCCGCTGGGGGCTGTGTGGGCGAGGCCGGGCTTGGCGTAGGAGTGACTGTCGGGTAGAGGGTGGGAACTAAAGGGGCGGGCGCGTCAGTCAGCATCCCCGGGTCATCGGCCCCCAGGCCAACCTGCTCGAGGAATCCCCCGATGGCGCAAGCTGGCCCACTGAGCAGCGCGAGCAGCAGGGCTGCCAGAATCCAATATCTGCGTTTCATACATTGTACTCCTTGCGACAAGCTCCTTTGGTCGTCGCGGTGCTGAGCGTTGTTGCCTGACTATGCCAGGACGCGTTCTACCGGCACACATTCCCTGTCAAAGGCCTGTGCCACGGCCGGATGCGTAATGGCACCGAACGCTGTGTTGACCCCTCGCGCCAGCGTCTGATCCGCCTTGATGGCGGCTCTGAAGCCGCGATTGGCCAGCGCCAGCACATAGGGCAGGGTCGCGTTGGATAGGGCATAGGTCGAGGTGCGCGGCACGGCCCCGGGCACGTTTGGTACTCCATAGTGTATCACATCATGGACGGTATACGTGGGCTGGCTGTGGGTTGTCATATGGATGGTCTCGATGCAGCCGCCCTGGTCGACCGAGATGTCGATCACCACCGAACCAGGCGCCATCGAGGCAATCATCTCCTCGGTCACCAGCCGTGGCGCTCGGGCGCCCGGAATGAGCACGGCACCGACCAGCAGCTCGGCGCGACGCACCGCTTCGGCCACATTGCGGCGATTCGACGCAACCGTGCTCAAGTTGCCGCGTAGTACCTGGTCGAGATAGCGCAAGCGATCCAGGTTGAGATCGATGACGGTCACACGCGCGCCCAGCCCCAGGGCCACCTGGGCGGCATTGGTGCCCACGGTACCGCCGCCCATGACGGCGACCATGCCCTGGCGCACGCCGGGCACGCCGCCCAGCAACACGCCACGTCCCCTTTGGGTTCTTTCGAGATAATGGGCGCCGATCTGCACGGCCATGCGCCCCGCGATCTCGCTCATGGGCGTCAAAAGAGGCAGGCTACCATCATCGCGTTGCACCGTCTCATAGCCGATGGCGGTCACCTGTCGATCGAGCAGGACCTGGGTAAGGGGTTCTACCGCCGCCAGATGCAGGTACGTGAACAGGATCATGTCTGGGCGTAGCAGATCATATTCAGAGAGCTGGGGCTCTTTGACCTTGGTCACCAGATCGGCGGCATAGGCCTCGGCGGTGGTATCCACGATCGTGGCACCCGCCGCGGCGTACTCGTCATCGGTGAATCCGCTGCCGATCCCGGCACCCTGCTCCACGACGACCTCGTGCCCGGCATGCACCAGCGAGTCTACTCCGCCCGGGGTAAGGGCCACGCGGTACTCGTTGTCCATGATCTCTTTTGGCAGCCCAACAATCATCCTGCGTTCCCTTCTGGCGTGCCCAAGACCAGAGCACACGTTCAATATAGTTCTGCGTACGCCCAAAAGCGGCGCGGCCGCACCGCGCCTGGAGACCGACCGCTACGCGCCGGCCGATGCGTCATCCCCGATATTGAGATGCGAGACCCGGCCTTTGACGACGGCTCGCTGGCCGATGATCGACTGCTCCAGGAGGCCGTTCTCGATCTGTGCGCCCTCGTCAATGATCGAGTCACGCACGATGGACGACTCGATCTGGGCGCCTGCCGCGACACTGACGTGGGGGCCGATGATGCTGTTGCGAACCTGGGCCGACGGCGCCACATGGACAGGCGGTACAATGACGCAATTCTCGCCCTGCGCGCCGTCCGTCGCGTGGCCGTGGGAAAGCAGGAAGCGATTCGTCTCGAGTGTGGTCTCGGTCTGGCCGCAATCCTGCCAGACGGACACGCTCTCGGTCACAAAATGGCTCCCTCGCTCGATCATGACATTGATGGCATCGGCCAAATAGTACTCGCCCTTGGTGCGGATATCCTGCTCGAGCATATGGTCGATGGCCGAGATCAACTCCTGGCCATCCTTGAACCAGAATACGCCGACGGTGGCCTTGCGATTCCCCAGAGATTCGGGCTTTTCGACATATTGTGTCACGCGATCCTGCTCCTCGACCACAACGCCAAAGGCGCGGGGATCATCGACCTCCTGCACATAGATGACGCCATCGGC
>SKRJ01000188.1 GCA_007118555.1 Anaerolineae bacterium
AAAGAGAATGGGGTGGTTTCGCTGGCCGATCTGGGCGATGGACAAGAGGGCTCCATCGTCGCCCTTCAGGGCGGGCGCGGCCTCGTGGGACGCATGGCCGCCCTGGGCTTTACCCCCGGCGCCACGGTGCGCATCGTGCGCAACCCCGGCAGAGGCCCCATCATTGTCAGTGTCCTCGACACCCAGATCGCCCTGGGCCGCGGCCAGGCCGAGCACGTGCAGGTGCGCCCATCATGACAAGAGCGCCTGTCGTCGATGAGCCGAGGCCTGCGGCCAAGGGCGCCAAAAAGATCACGATCGCCCTCGCCGGCCAGCCCAACGTGGGCAAGTCCACGGTCTTTAACATCCTCACGGGGCTCAATCAGCATGTGGGCAACTGGCCCGGCAAAACGGTAGAGCGCCGCATGGGCCATCTGGAGCACCACGGCGTCAGCATCGATATCATCGACCTCCCCGGCGCCTACTGCCTGACGGCCAACTCGCCCGAGGAGACCATCACCCGCGACTTTGTGATCCACGAGCAGCCTGATGTGGTGATGGTGGTGATCAACGCCAGCTCGCTGGAGCGCAACCTCTACCTGGTGACTGAGCTGCTCGCCCTGCACAGGCCTCTGGTCATCGGCCTGAACATGATGGACGTAGCCCGCCAGGCAGGCTACGAGATCCAGCCCGAGGTGCTGTCCGCCGCCATCGGTGCCCCCGTGATCCCCATGGTGGCCTCTCGCGGCGAGGGCGTGCACGAGCTGCTGGATGCGGCCATCGACGTCGCCGCGCAGGACGAGCCCCAGGCCCTGAACCGCCCCGAGATTCGCCCCGATCATGAGGACGTGCTGGCCCGCGTGCAGCGGATCATCGCGCGGGACGTGCCCTCCCCCTATCCGGCGGATTGGGTGGCCCTCAAGCTGTTGGAGGGCGATTCCGAGATCACCGAACTCATGGAGTACCATCTCACCCCCGAGGTCTGGTCGCTGCTGCAGAACGTGTTGCGCAAGCACGAGGACGCCATTATCGCCGTGGCCGGCGGCCGCTACGAGTGGATCAGCCGCATGGCACAGACCGCTCTGGTGAGGCCACGGGTGGGCCATGTGACGCTAACCCAGCGCCTCGACCGGGTGGCGACACACCCGTTCTGGGGGCTCCTGGTGCTGGCGGGGGTGTTGGCCATCATCTTTGGCCTCACCTATGCCGTGGGCGGCCCCCTGCAGGAGTGGGTCGAGGAGACCGGCATCGAGATCGTCTCCGGTTGGGTGCTTGGTCTGCTGACCTGGGCGCCGGCGTGGTTCCAGGCCCTGATCGCCGACGGGGTCATCGGCGGGGTGGGCGCCATGCTCACCTTTTTGCCCATCCTGATCATCTTTTTCGCCTGCATGGGCTTCATGGAGGACGTGGGCTATATGGCGCGCGCGGCCTATGTGATGGACCGCTTTATGCACTCGATCGGGCTGCACGGCAAGAGCTTTATGCCTCTCTTTTTGGGGTTTGGCTGCAATGTGCCCGCCATCATGGGGGCGCGCATTCTGGAGACGCGTCGCAGCCGCCTGCTGACGATCATGCTGGCGCCGCTGGTGCCGTGCACGGCGCGCCTGGCCGTGCTGACCGTCTTGGCCCAGGTGTTCTTTGCCGGCAACGCCATCCTGGTAACCTGGCTGCTCACGGGGTTGCCCCTGGTGGTGCTGGCCCTTTCGGGCGTCGTCATCCGGCAGTTGTTCCTGCGGGGCGAGCAGTCCGCCTTTATCATGGAGATGCCCCTCTATCACCTGCCCAACCGGCGCACCATCGGCCTCACGGTGTGGCAGCGGACGCTGTCCTTTTTGCGCAAGGCGGGCACCGTGATCCTGGCGGTGTCGGTGGTCGTCTGGGCGCTGTCGACTCTGCCCCATGGCGAGATCGAGACCAGCTATCTGGCGACCCTGGGGCGCAGCCTGGAGCCGGTGGGGCGGCTGATGGGGCTGGACTGGCGCTCGGTGGTGGCCATCCTCACCAGCTTTATCGCCAAGGAAAACGCCGTCGCGACCCTGGGCGTGCTGTATGGTGTGGGCGACGGCGCCCGCACCTTGAGCGACGTGCTTGCGGGGCGCTTTACGGCCGCATCGGGATTGGCCTTTCTCGTCGTCCAGATGCTGTTCATCCCCTGCGTGGCCACCCTGGCCGTGATCCGGCAAGAGGCCGGATCGTGGAAGTGGGTGCTCATCAACGTCCTGTTCCTGGGAACGCTGGCTCTGGGTGGCGGCATCATTGCCTACCAGGTCGCCCGCCTCTTGCTATAGGAGAGTACGATGCTGGAAGAGCTTCTGCGTCAGTTGGTAAGCGAAGAGATCCTGACGCTGGAGGATCTGGCGCGGCGCATGTCGGTCAGCGAGCCTCTGCTCCAGCAGATGCTGCAGGACCTGGCGCGCGGGGGCTATATCGAGGCCGTAGGCGCCACGTGTGACACGGGATGCAGCTCCTGCGACGAACACGAGGTCTGCGCCCTGGTGCAGGGCAGGCGTATCTGGCGCCTGACCGACAAGGGATTCCGCCTGGCGCGCGGCCCAAACGAGACCCCCTCCCGCTGAGATAGTGCATAACCCACAGCCTTCCCCCGCCCCCCTGCACCGCATCGTCGTGGTCGGCGTGACCGGCTCGGGCAAAACGACCCTGGCGCAAGAGTTGGCGCACCGCCTGGGAGTGTCGCATGTCGAGCTGGACGCGCTGCACTGGGAGCCGGGCTGGGTGCAGGCCAAGCCGGAGCGGTTCCGTCAGCGAGTGAGCAAGGCGCTGGCGTCCGAGAGCTGGGTCGCCGATGGCAACTATCGCGAGGTGCGGGGTATCGTGTGGGCGCAGGCGGACACGCTGGTATGGCTCGACTATGCTCTCTGGCGGGCGCTGGTGCGCGTGGTCTGGCGAACGGCCCGACGGATCCTGCGGCGTGAGGTGCTCTGGAACGACAATCGCGAGACGTGGCGCAACGCGGTCTTTAGCCGGGATGGCCTGGTTCTTTACCTCTTCAAGAGCCATGGCCGCCTGCGAAGAACCTACCCGTTGCTCCTGCTGCAGCCCTGCCATCGGCACCTGCAGGTCGTGCGCCTGCGGAACCCCCGCGAGACGGCCCGCTGGCTCGCGTCAGTCTCGTGAACGAGGTGAACGAACGCGATCCGACGTATCCCCTGGTGGCTTTGCCCGCTACACGGCGCGCCGCCTCGCCTCAACGCAGTGAACGGATTGAACGGCCCTATGAGGCCCTATGCGGTGAGATTCGGCGCCTGGAAAGGGCCCACCCGGTACCAGTAGCGGTACAACTCTCGCATGCCCAGGGCCTGGTAGAGCTCGCGCGCGGGGCCGTTGCCCTCTACCACCTGTAGATAGGCCCGCTGTGCGCCCACATCGTGAGCCCCGTGCAACAGACCGATCATGAGAGCCCGGCCCAACCCCTGACGACGCCAGGCGGGCGCCACGGCCAGGTCGAACAGGCCCACGAGGCCATTCTCCACAACGGCCAGGGCGCAGGCCACCGGCTCGCCCTCCTCCTGCACCGTCGCCAGCAAGAGACGCCCCTCGATGGCCGCCAGGATGCGTCCGTGTGTGGCCTGGAGCGCCGTGCCTGATACAGCCTTATGGGCGCGCAGCCATGCGTCGATATCGTCCATGGAATGCAGCGGGAACGACGGGGCGGGCAGTGAGAGCGCATGCAGAGGCGCCGACAGAACCAGTGTAGGGTCCACCAGGGCATAGCCCCGGCGCTCCAGGTGTGCGTCGAGCTCCGCAGGAACCAGGGGAGCCACAAGGCGAAAGATCGGGGGCAGGCCGCGCTGCCGGTAGAGGGCCTCGCATTGCGCGACACGGTCCGCCATGGCGTCGCTGCAGGGCTGCAGCGGCGTGACCGAGTTGGCCCGCTTGGTGTAGCCCTCGGCAAAGCGCAGGAGCCAGCCGTCGTCATCCCATTGCTCGAGGGCGGGCCAGGCGCGCAATGCAGCGAGCTCTACCTGGCGCACGATCCTCAGGTCAGCCACCTTCCAGATGCGACAGGGCCTCTCGTTCGGGCATCTCGAGCAGGCGAGCATACACGCGCTCGTACTCGCGAACGATCTTGTCATAGCTGAACTGGGCGCCGGCGCGCTCCCGTGCCGCATGGGAGAACCGATGATAGAGCTCCTGATCCGACAGGAGATCGATGGCATGGTCGCCCATTGCCTCGTAATCGCCCACCGGCGCCAGGAACCCCGTTTCGCCGTGCGTCACTACCTCGGGGAGGCCACCGACCTTGCTGGCGATCACCGGAATGCCGCTGGCCATGGCCTCGAGGGCCACCAGACCAAAGCTCTCCGTCTCACTGGGCAAGAGCAGCAGGTCGGCCTGCTGCAGGATCGGTTCGATCTCTTCGACCACGCCGGTGAACTGGACGCTATCGGCCACGCCCAGGCTCAGGGCGACCTGTAACGCCGTGCAGGCCGTGGGCCCATCGCCCACCAGGATGAGGCGTGCCGGCATCCGCTTGCGCACATGCGCCAACACCCGCACCACATCCTCGACCCGCTTGACCGGCCGGAAATTCGAGATGTGCATCAGCGTCACTTCATCGGGACTGCTGCGGGGCGCGATGCAACTGGGACAGGGACGATCATGGCGCTCCGGATCGACAAAGTTGTGGACCACGTCCATATCGCGCTCGATATCAAACTCGTCCCGCGCCTGGTCGCGCAAAAAGCGCGACACCGCCGTCACGGCGTCGGACTGCTCGATGGCCCACTTGGTGATGGGTCGGAAGGTGGGATCGTTACCAACCAGGGTGATATCGGTGCCATGCAGGGTCGTCACCACCTTGAGATCGAGCTCGGGCGCGGCCACCTTGGCCATGAGCGCCGCCGGCGCAAAGGGGATGGCATAATGCACATGCAACAGTTGGAGCCCCTTCATGCGGGCCACGGCGATCATCTTGGATGCCAGCGCCAGGGTATAGGGATAGTTCTTGAGCAGAGGGTACTCGACGGCCTCGACCTCGTGGAACGAGACGCGCTCGGGGATAATGCCCAGGCGCAGGGGCGCCGAGTAGCTGATGAACGCCACCTCATGGCCCCAACTGGCCAGGTGCTTGCCCAGCTCGGTGGCAACGACGCCGCTGCCGCCGTGGGTCGGGTAACAGGTGATGCCGATTCGCATCATAGTTTCACCTTCAATGGATCATGAGCAGACATGCTATCAAAATGTGGCAAAGGTGAGCTGCATGGGATCGTCCACCGCCATGCGCCCACGGATCTTGAATCCCTCGCCGTACTGGGCGCCGATGAGCGAGCCATAGTATCCGGCGCGGTACTCGAGGCCCCAATTATACTCCCGAGAGGTCAAACGGGTCTGTTGATAAAAGTTGTCATCGGGCTTGAACTGGGTGCCATAGGCATAGATGGATTCCATCTTGCGCTCGTACTGGTTCGAGATATCGACAACAAAGTCCGGCTCGAACTCGTACCACCCCATATAGTACAGGATGCGGCCGGGGCGATAGTTCTCCTGGCCGGTGTCAAAGTTGACCAGCCCGGCCATAAAGATGCCCTCGTAGGCCAACTGGCTGGTGTGATAGTGATCGGGGTGGCGATCCTCATAGTAAGGCAGCAGCATCATCTTGGGCCGGTACTCGCGCACCACCCGGGCCACCCGATGCTTGGCCTCCTGGCTGGTGTGGATGTTGCCGTCGACCAGCTCCAGGTTGTCGCGCGCCACAGCCCCAATGATCCGCGTAGCCTCGGCCGACTCGGCCCGGCGCGTCTCGATGGTCCCCCGGGTGGCCATCTCGCCCCGCACCATGTCCACAAGCACGATGGAATAGCCCATCTCGCGCAGCTTGATCAGGGTGCCGCCGCAGCCGATCTCGATATCGTCGGGGTGCGCACCCATGGCCATGACATCCACATCAGGCATGTTCGCCCTCCAGCGTCACCACGTCGTGCCCAAAGACCTCCAGGTCCCCGGCCTCGCCCATTGCCTCGACAAAGCCGGTGCCGAACCGTCGTATGAAATGGCTGAGGGGCAACTCGCGCTCCTGCGGGCGCCCCCGCGGAACCAGCTTGTTGCACAGGGTCTGCAACTCGTGGCGCGAATAGCCGGCGCGGCTGAGGGTCGAGTTGATCGCGCGCTCCTCCAGTTTGTCGATGTTGCGCAGGGCGGTGTTCACCGCCTGTTGCCAGGTCCGGCCCATATTGGGGTCCAGCTCCTCCAGGTAAGGCTTGAGGGGAGCCAGGGCATCCTGCACCTGCTCGCGCGCCTGGTCAAAGCGTGCCAGGTCCTCGGCGGGCATGCGGCTGCGCAGGATGGCGTCGCGATCGAGCTCATCGGAGAGCATCTGCTGCGGCGTAATGTCATAGGCGCGCAGACGCTCCCGTTCCTCACTGGAGAGAATGGTATAGGACTTGCGCGGAAAGAGCAGCGGCTGCGGCACGCCGAACAGCTCGTAGAGGGGCTTGAGCATTCCCTGGTAGGCGATCTCGCCGGCGCCCAGGGTGCTG
>SKRJ01000412.1 GCA_007118555.1 Anaerolineae bacterium
ACCGAACACCCGTTGAAACTGACGCCAGGTGGTCAACCGTTGAGGCGTATGCAGCGGGCCCCGCTCCGCGAGACCGACAAAGCCAGCCACGTCGGTACGGCGCGGCAGAGGCTCGCGAGGCGGTTGCGCCTTTTCGAAATAGACGCCCGGAGTCAGATAGGTAGGCATGGCTCTCCTGCCCGAGCTATGCTTCCATCACGATGCCCTCGTGGGCAATCTCGATGGACTCGATAGCGGCCTCGTTCGTCGTGCTGTTGAGCGCGGCCCCCTCGTACTTGGAGATCCAGCCTGACCGAAAGATCCAGCGGAGAACGGGCTGACGCGCCTCGTCCAGCAAGATGATCACACCATCGCGGCGTTCGGTCGTGCCGTCCTCGGTGGTTTTGCGCCAACCCCACAGCTCCAGGTTGTCGGTATAGCCCCGCTTGAGGGTGATGTTGCTGTATGTGCGCAGGCCGGGCAGCTTGCGAACCGTCGGCTCGTCGTTCCCATTGCGGTATTCGATCACGTCCGACTCGGTATCAAGGCCGCCCACTTCGGTGAAACCGGCTACCGTCAGCCCATCCAGCTCGATCAAAAAGTTGAACTGCGCATAGGGATCGTTACGGGTCATGGATGCCTCCTATTCTTCGTTGCCTGGCCAACCCACGATCGCTGTATCCGGCGGATCGGTTGCTACTCCTGGGCCTCCACCGTCTTTTGGCCGATGCGGATGATCACAAACTCGGCAGGGTGCAGCGGCGCCACACCCACGAGGCAGATCAAGCGACCGTTGGCGATGTCCTCTTCGGTCATGGTCGTTCGGTCGCAGCGCACAAAGAACGCCTCGTCCTGGGTCACACCCCGCAGTTGTCCGTTGAGCCACAGTGTGCGCAAAAAGCCAGTGATGGTGCGGCGCACTCTGGCCCACAGGTCCTCGCCATTGGGCTCGAAAACCACCCATTGCAGGCCCACATCCAACGAGTTCTCGATAAAGATAAAGAGCCGGCGCACAGGAATGTACCGCCAGGCGCTATCGGCGGTGATACATCGCGAGCCCCACACGCGGATGCCGCGCCCGCTATCCCGAAAGTCCCGGATCACGTTGATATTGTCACGGTTGAGAACGCCGTGCTCACGATCGTTGAGCTTGACCTCCAGGCCCATGATGCGCCGTATGACCTCGTTGGCCGGCGCCTTGTGGACGCCGCGGTCGGTGTCCACCCTGGCATAGATGCCGATGGCATGGCCGCTGGGCGGCACCAGGTGCCCATCACGATCATCGGGATAGAGGGGATCCAGGATGCGCAACCAGGGATAGTAGATGGCCGCATAGAGGGTATTGTGATTGTTGCGCTGGATGATGATGTCATTCTCCCGGCCGTTGCTGATCTCCGAGCCCCTGGCAGGATCCAGGACGGCAAAGCGATCCTTGAGATCCTCGCACTGCCCGATGAGCTCTGCCTGGACGGCAGCGTTCGAGATGCCAGGGGCAGCGATGATGCTGATGGAGTTGATATCGGCGAGCGCCTTGATGCCGGTGCGATTACCGGGGCCATTGTCGACCCCGCGATAGTCGTCGGGCGTGGGGATGTCGCCATCATTGCCGCCGGCGAGGAACTCGGCTGTGCCGTGGGGGGTGCGCGGAAGGTTGAACGGAATCGGCCGCGTCGACCCTCGATCGATCACCTGCGCCAGGCGAGACTGGGTGTTGACGATGTTGACCACATAGTTGCTCGCGTTGGGATCGAGCGACAGGTGATCGAAAGGCTCACTGTTGTCGCCATCGCTCAACAACAGGCTGAACTCGACCACCCGCACGGCGGTGCCGCTGGGCACATCCTGGCTGAGCGCCGACGTCAGAACGAGGCTGTGGCCCTGGATGCTGCCGACCCGGCGGTAGCTCTTGCGCTCGCCATCGTCGATCTCGATGACGGCATGCGGGTAAAAGTTGTTCGTGGAGCGCAGATCGAGCCGATCGGAACCGCTGCGCCCGGCCGTGGCCAGCACGAAATCGTCGCCCGCCTCAAAGGTGTGGCCGATAGGGTGGCTGGCGGTGTCCAGCGTGACCTGCGTGGGGCTGTCCACCGTGCCGATCCGGACCACCAGCGTGTTCACGCCATCGCTGACGCGCGCCAGATCGCCGTCGGTAAAGCCGGTGGTGTCGGTGACGAGCACGACGGGGTTGGCTTCGCCCGACCGCAGGGCGGTGATGCGGACGATGGTGCTGCCGGCGCCGCTGTAGTCGTGGGTGACCGCGCCGTCGTCATCGGCGCTCCAATCGATGGTGGTTCCGGCCCCTTTGGTGATGGTGCGGCGCTCGCGGTCATCGGCGGCGTTGGCGAACTCGACCAGATCGCCATCCTCCAGCGCGTCAAAGCTGGCGGCATCCACATCGACGTCGGTATCCCCGGCTGATGGACCATCCCCATCAAAGGCCAGCTCGACCGTCGACAGCGTTGTGGTGACGCCGGCAGCCTCTGCCAACCCCACGGCGCCGTTCATGTCACTGACAGTGACCTGCAGTTTGCGCCCCCAGATGCCCTCGCTGCTCGCTTGCAGCTCCAGGCTCGGGGCGCCATTCTCGGGCCTGGGGGCGTCCGCCATCCCGCTAATAAAGACCTGACAGCCGGCCCTGGTATAGCGCAGGTTGAGCGGGGCATCCAGGGTGATGCTATGAGTCGCGTTATTATAGGCGGTTACCTGCTGGGTCTGGCTCTGGTCGCTTCCGGCGATGGTTTCCTCAAAGGTCAGATTGGTGCCCACCGAGATACCACGCAAGGATGCCAGGCGCATCGTGTTGCGGCTCGCCAGCTCGCTGGCCGTGTCCTCAAGGAGGCGGGTCAAGAACCCATCGTTGAGGGTCAGCGAGGCATTGGCGGCGTTGGGGCCTACCACGCGCTTGATATACGCGCGCTGACCGCCATTGTTGAAAAAGCCCTCGACAGCATAGGCCAGAAACCGGCTATCCTGCCAATCCTTTTCGAGCAAGTATCCGCCATACGTGCGCACAAAGTCGGCAAAGCTGGTTACCAACCTTGGCAACCCCCTCGTCGGACCTTTGGCCGTGACGCCAACAAATCCGGCGGTGCTGGTGCTGACACCCTCGATGGTCTGTGGTGCGGGTTGCTCCTCAATATAGACGCCAGGATGTAAATACTCAGGCATCGGACTGTCCTCCTGTAAGCCACGAATCGGCACGGCTGATCATAGCGGTCTCAATCGTTCCAGTTGTTGTCCTGGTTAATTCCGATGCTTTGAGCCATCACGATGGCTTGAGCGGAATGGTGACCCGGTTGACAGGTCGTGTGTAATCGGGTTCACAGGTCAAGGTCACATTCTCAAAAGAAGCTGCCGAGACCCTGAGCTGAACCGATAGCGCGATCGGCAAGGGGTCGACAAAGGCAAAAGAACCTTCGGAGCCCGTCGTCGTGGATGGACCCGCAGGGGGATTCTGCTGTACCGTTGCGTTGGCCACGCCGACGCCGGGATTGGTAGATACGACCACACGCCCCTCCAAGCGCACGCCGACGCGGTCCAGAGAAAGGCTGATGCCGGTCCGGGGTAGCCCACCAGCGGTGAAGAGCCGGACCGTGAGATCCTGGATGCCCGGCGTGGGGGCTGGCACGATCACGACTGAGGGCTGGTCGGGTACAGGCCCTACATCGAAATCGAATCCGTCTGACGTGTACCTTGGTGCAGTGGCCTGCACGCGCAGGTGATAGGTCCGGCTCACCAGTTGCGGGAACGCCTTCTTTGGCGCAGCATAAAAGGCAAAGGAGCCATCGGCCAGAACCGTGCGCCTCATCGGATACTCGATGCCCGTATCACGATCGAGGAGAAGCACCGTCGTCTGCCCCAGGGTCGCCGCGCCGGTCAGGCCATCCTCGACACGGCCCGAGATGATGGCCTGGCTGGCCAGAGTAGTGCTCCGAACGGTTGTTGGCCAGGTATTGATCATGGCTGAGACACAATCTGATGGATGTCGAGCAGGCGCTCCGCCACAGGTTGATCGTCCTGAGGTATGCGGGCGCTGTCGATGGACACCACCTGCACCAGATAGCACACGGAGAGGCGGTAGGTCTCGTTGAACGCGTTCCACACACGTGTGAGCTCTTCCAGGGACACGGGGTTGATGGTGACCCGGACCTCTGGGGGCTCGGGGCGCAGCCAGGAATCCAAAAAGTTGGCTCGAATCATCGAGTTGGCGTTCAGCACCTGCAGGCAGCGCCCCAGGATGACCAGATTGTCCTCCGGGGCCTGGCTGACCGGGGTGAGCAAATAGTACAGGTTCAGGCTCAAGGGCGGGTGTTGCTGACGGCCTGCGCCCGCCGGGATCATCGGGTGATTGTTGAGGTGGGCGTTGGGCGTGACCTGATACAGGTAGAGTGACAGCCGGGCCTGATCGGCGCTCGGCGCCGAGTTATCAGCGATCCTGGGCGGAGAGTCCAAAGAGACGCTATTCTCCGAGGTAAATTGGCTCGCCACCGAATCGTTGCCGGTCAGGCTCTCAAAGAGAAGCCTGCGCAAGTAAAGGCTGATATCTTGCAGGACGCGATAGTCGCTCATTCTAGATGCTCCACGCGATCCGTGGGAGCCGAGTCTGACTGGCGCTGGCGCAAGGGAAGGCACAGATACTTGAGCATCGTTACCTGGACGTTAAGCCGCTCCAGATAGGACGCGACAAAGAGCACGATTTCGTCCAGATCCTCTACATATTGCCGGGAATGGCTGGGCACATGGGTAATGTGGCCTCGCCACTTGGCCTGGCCCGCTTCCTCGGCGGTCTCCTCGACCCAAATCTTGAGCACGAATGACTGCGGCTCTTGCTCTGCCACTTTTGCAGCCTGCCCTCCATCCGGCGAGGTGCTTGTCGAAATGCTGCCCACGGCCTACAATCCCCATTGTAGATCACGGGCAACTTGTAAACGTCTTTTGAGCGTCTTGTGCCGCGTCTGGGGGAAATCAAGGCGAGGATGCTATGGATCTGTACTGGGGCGACCTCCACAACCATTGTGGCATCAGCTATGGCTATGGCAGCCTGGCCAACGCTCTGGCAGCGGCGCGCGGACAGCTCGACTTTGGCGCTGTTACGGGCCATGCGCTGTGGCCCGACATGCCGCCGCGCCAGCCGGGCTTTGAGTTTGTGGCGGACTTTCACGAGCGCGGCTTTGCCAAACTCGCCGCCCACTGGGATGGTGTCCTTGCACAGGTGAACGCTGCCAACATGGACGGCGAGTTTGTCACGTTCAACAGCTACGAGATGCACTCGCGGGGCTATGGCGATCATCATATTCTCTCTCCGGCGCCTGATCTGCCTCTGGTGCATGGCGATTCACCGGCAGCCCTGTTGGCGCAGTTGGGTGACCGCCCGGCCATCGCCGTTCCGCACCACGTGGCGTATGTGCCAGGCTATCGTGGCATCCTCTGGGAGCATTTCGATCCCGCTGTCAGCCCGCTCGTCGAGGTGTATAGCAAGCACGGCTGCGGCATGTCGGACGACGGGCCCTATCCATACCTGCACACCATGGGCCCCCGCGACGGCCGTGCCACCGTGCGGCAGGGCCTGGCGCTGGGACATCGCTTTGGCTATGTAGCCTCCACCGACCACCATGCCGGCTACCCCGGCTCCTATGGCGATGGCCGCCTGGCGGTATGGGCCGAGGCAAAGACCCGCGCCGCCATCTGGGAGGCCCTCCTGGCGCGGCGCATTATGGCCGTCACAGGCGACAAGATCGCCTGCCGCTTGGCGATCAACGGCGCAGCCATGGGAAGCGAGATCGGCGCCGCCGAGCGCCAGATCACCCTCTCGGTCCGAGGCTGCGCCCCGTTGGACCGACTGACCCTCTTCAAGAACAGTGCCCCCTCGCGTGTGATCGCCGGGCACGATCTGGAGCCATGCGCTGGCGACGTTTTCAAGGTGCGCCTGGAGATGGGATGGGGGTGGGCCCCCGACGGCTATGACTGGGTGGGCGTGCTCGAAATATGCGACGGCGAGCTTCTGGGAGTAGAGACCTGTTTTCGGGGACGTAGTGTACTGGCTCCCTCCCAGGAGATGGCCGATGACGACGCCATGAATGCGCTGGACAACCGCATCGTGGCGCAAGAACGTGACATTCTGGCCTGGCGCTGCACATCCTTCCAGAACCCCAGCACGTTGCACCCGGCGACAGCGGCGCTTACTCTCGAGATTCGCGGCGATGCCCACACAACACTGGACGTGCATTTGAACGGTGTGCGCGCCCGGACCTCCCTGGGCGAGCTGCTCGTCTCCTCGCGGGGCACGCATATGCAACCCTACAACGCCGAGGCGTTCCTGCTGCATCGCGCCGTTCCCGAGTGGCAGTATGCCCTCGACGCCAACTGGACAGACGATACGCCCGCCCTGCCTTGTGACGTGTACGACCTGGAGGTGCGCCAGGCCAACGGCCAGTATGCCTGGGTTTCCCCGATATTTGTAGAGAGCTAG
>SKRJ01000309.1 GCA_007118555.1 Anaerolineae bacterium
GATCACACGGCGCCCCTCGGCCTTGGCGCGGTTGATCCGCTCGGCCACCTCGGGGGTGATGTGGCAATGCTCGGTGTGTATGGCATGTTCCTCGACATGCTCCTCGGTGACGGGGCGAAAGGTGTCCAGCCCAATGTGCAGGAGCCCAAAGGCCCACTCGACCCCCAGGGCGCGGGTGCGCTCCAAGAGCTCGGGCGTAAAATGCAGGCCGGCGGTGGGCGCTGCCACCGAGCCCCGGGTCTGGGCATAGACCGTCTGGTAGCGCTCGGGATCGTCCAGGGGTTGGTGAATGTAGGGCGGCAGGGGCACATCGCCGATGTCGTCCAGGTGCTCGTCGATGGGCTGCTCAAAGCGGATGCGACGCCCCCCCGAGGCGGTGATCGCCTCGACCACGCCTTTGATGCCCGGCCCGCCATCGCCGACCACCGCCAGCCGCTGCCCGACGACGACGCGCCGCCCCTTGACCAGCGCCTCCCAGCGGGTGGCGTCCAGCTTGCTCAGGAGCAGTAGCTCGACCCGCCCGCCGCTGGGCACCTTGCGGGCCTCGAGCCGCGCCGGGATAACGCGGGTCTCGTTGGCGATCAGCAAATCCCCCGGGCGCAGATACTCCACAATGTCGCGGAACACGCGGTGCTCGATGGCGCCCGTATCACGGTGCAACACCAGCAGCCTGGAGGAGTCGCGGGGTTCCACCGGCTCTTGGGCGATCAGGTCGGGTGGCAGGTCATAGTCAAAGTCGGCGGTCAACACAGTGGCATGGCTCCCAGATCAGCCTGTGTAGCCCGAGGCGGGCGCATCCCCGTCCCCGGGGCCGTTCCGACGGCCGTTCCGACGGCCGCGCCGCGTCGTGGCCTCGCGATCCAACGCCTCCCACTCGCTATAGATGCACCCGCAATAGTGCTGCTGGTACAGGTCGTGCTCGCGGGCCATGTGGTGATGCTCGCGAAAGCCCCGGCGCAGGTTCTCAAAGTAGAACTCGATGCCATACGCCTCGGCCAGCTCGCGCCCGATGGCCTCGATAGCGTCCAGATTCTGGTAGGGGCTGATCAGCAGCGTCGTGGTGAGGGCGTCAAACCCGCGCTCGGCGGCCACCCGGGCGGCCCGCTCCAGGCGCATGTGGTAACAGACGCGGCAGCGCTCGCCCTGCTGCTCCTGGGCGCACACGGCCCGCAGAAAATCGGGCATGTCGTACCCCGGCTCCCAGGTGACGGGCAGGTCGATCTCCTCCGCATACTGGCGCAGGGTCTCGCGGCGCCGCTCGTGCTCGCTGTAGGGGTGGATGTTGGGGTTGTACCAGAACCCTGTCACGTCGGCGCCCTGCTCGCGCAGGTATTGGGCCGTAAACGTGGCGCAGGGGGCGCAACAGACATGCAGCAGCACGCGCTTGCCGTCCAGCGGGTGTGGCTCGGGGGCGGCGGGCTCGGGCATGGGGATGCTGCGGTGCAGGCGGATGGTGGGCGGCTCCTGCGAAACCCACTCGGCCTGCCCGTCGGCCACCAGGCGCTCGGCTTTTTCCCGGGTCGTCGGCGAGAGCTCGCGGCCCTCGGCGTCGCGCACGTGTACCTTGGCCATAGGAATGGCTGCCATCAGAATGGCTTGCATTAGAACAGCGATTCCTGCCTGGAGGAGGGGGCCTCGTCGCTGGCGGTATAGGGCCGCCCCAGGTGCTCGTAGGCGCGGCGGGTGGCGACGCGTCCCCGCGGGGTACGCTCCACAAAGCCGAGCTGGATCAGGTAGGGCTCGTACACATCCATGATCGTATCGGCGTCCTCGCTCAGGGCGGCCGCCATCGTCTCGAGGCCCACGGGGCCCCCGTCGAACTTTTCGATCATGGTTTCGAGCACGCGCCGGTCCGACACATCCAGCCCCAGCTCGTCCACCTCGAGCATTTCCAGCGCGGCCCGCGCGGTCTCGCGATCGATCACGCCCTCGCCCCGCACCTCGGCATAGTCGCGCACCCGCTTGAGCAGGCGGTTGGCCACGCGGGGCGTTCCCCGGGCGCGGCTGGCGATCTCGTAGGTGCCCTCCTGATCGATGGGGACGCCCAGGATGCTGGCCGAGCGGTGCACGATGGCCTGCATGGCCTCGACGTCGTAGAAATCGAGCCGATACATGACGCCAAAGCGCTCGCGCAAGGGCGAGGTGAGCAGCGCGATACGGGTGGTGGCCCCGATCAGGGTGAAACGGGGCAGATTGAGGCGAATGCTGCGGGCGGCGGGGCCCTTGCCGATCATCAGATCGAGGCAAAAGTCCTCCATGGCGGGGTACAGGATCTCTTCTACGGTGCGGCTGAGACGGTGCACCTCGTCCACGAACAGGATATCGCCCTGGCGCAGGTTGGTCAGGATGGCGGCCAGGTCGCCGGGCCGTTCAATCACCGGCCCTGAGGTGATCTTGACGTTCACCCCCATCTCAGCGGCGATGACATGGGCCAGCGTGGTCTTGCCGAGCCCGGGCGGGCCATAGAGCAGCACATGGTCCAGCGGTTCGCCGCGTCCTTGCGCCGCCTGCAGAGCCACCTGCAGATTGTCGATCACCCGGCGTTGGCCGATATACTCGTCCAGGTTGCGCGGGCGCAGATTCTGTTCGATAGAGGCCTCTTCGGATTGCATCTCCGAAGAGAGAATTCGTTCGGGCATGAGCCGCCTTGTCTATGCGTTCGATCCCGGCTATGCAACAGGCCGACGTTCAACCCAACAGAGCACCCTCAGAAGGGATGGACGTCGGCCCCTGGTCTCATGAAAGGCACATATGACGATGTGCCAAACGGTGAGTTACTCGGCGTTCAGCATCTGCCGGACCAGCCGGGCTGCGGAGGCCGCGTCACGGCCATAGCCATCGGCGCCGATCTCGTCGGCATAGCGCTGGGTAACAGGCGCGCCACCGATGATGACCTTGACCTGATCGCGCAGGCCGGCCTCTTTCAAGGCGTCGATGGTACGCTGCATGCTGGGCATGGTGGTGGTCAGGAGCGCCGACAGCCCGATCACCTGGGCGCCCTGATCGGACACGGCCTCCACGAACTGCTCGGGGCCCACATCCACGCCGAGGTCGATGATGTCGAACCCGGCTCCCTCGATCATGATACCGACCAAGTTCTTGCCAATGTCATGCAGGTCGCCCTTGACGGTGCCCAGGGCTACCTTGCCTTTGGCCTCGATGCCCGTGGCCACCAACTCGGGACGCAGAATGGTGAGGCCGGCCTTCATGGCGCGTGCCGCAATGAGCAACTCGGGCACATAGTACTCGTTCTCCTCGAACAGCCGCCCGACCTCGTCCATCGCAGGAATCATGGCCTCGTTCAGTATCTCTTGGGCGGCCATACCGCCATCGAGGGCGGCCTGCGTCGCCTCCTGAACCGCCGGCATGTCTCCTTCGAGGATGCCTTGAAAGATCGTCTCTTTTTCCGTCATGAGCTAACACCCCCTGTACAAGTGGCGCCGGATAGCGCGACGAATCACAACATCTGGCGGGATTCTATCACGGCCATGGGGATTGCGCAAGCAGAATTGCTGCCCCAGCCGTCACAGAAGCGCCCACCACCGTACTGATGAAATCCACGACCTCGTTGGTCATCCAGGGCCAGCCGCGCACCTGATTCGCCTCGCGTCCACAGGTGTGCATGGGCTCTTCGGTATAGCGATCGCATACCTCGCAATGGTAATAGGCCTGGGCGGTGGCCCCCAACAGGCTGTCGGTCAGGGTGCCGATCAGGCCGCCCACCAGGGCCGCCAGCGGTAACCACACTAGGCGGTCGTGGATGCTCTCATCGAGCTGCCACATCCGTATGGACGAGAGCAAGAGGGTGATGAACCCGAACAGCCACGCGGCGCCCAGAGCCGCCGTGATCCCCACCATAGAGACGGCACCCGGAGTGCCATGTGCCACCCTACGGCGCGTCGTGATGAGGCGTGGGTCTTCCTGCTGGAGCATGCCCAGCTCGGTGGCCCATACGTCGGCGCCAGCGGTAGCCAATGCGCCCACAAAGGGGACGATGTAATCCATTCCGGCGACTGCCACCGACAGGATCGCCAGGACCGCCGGCCATCCCAGACGCGCCAGAACCTCGATCCAGTTCTGCGCCGCATCATCGCCCAGGCGATCCTTGAAATGCTCCTTGTAGGATCGGCGAAAAACCGTGACCGCCCCTGCCGCTACGGCCCACAGGACAAGCACGGCACCCCATATCCAGCCCTGGGTCAGGAATACGATCGCGACAATGGCCCAGATCGCCGCCTGTCCACTGCTTGCCAGCAGGAGGGCGCGCCCGCCCAGCCATGCCAGGAGAGCGCCCAACAGCACGCCCAAACCGATCATGAGTGCGGGATCATTCATGGCGCGAGAATCCCCAGCGCCGCCCACCACAGCCCCGCCTGGATGCCCACGGTGGACCAGACCATCAGTCGTGCGCCAAACCGCTCACGAAAAGAGAGCAACATGCCGGCGAGCAGGTTGGCCACCAGGGCAATCGTACCGATGGCAGGAATCCAGAGGACGGCCTCCTTGGGGGCCAGCCGGCCGATCTCCCCAAAGGCATCCCAATACATGGGGATGATGGCGGGCAACTGGGTGTAGCGGATGATGGCATAGGCGATGAGCGCCAGGTTCGCAGCCAGGCCCAACGCCGCGGCTACCCAAAAGGCGCGATCGCGCCAGACCGGCCAGGCTGCCACAGCCCGCGCCTCGGTGGCGTGGGGTAGTTCCTCCAGGGGGCCGAGGGCCCGGAACCGCTCATAGGCCTGGGCATAGGCGACCGGGTCGTGCGGCGAGATGCCATAGTTCACGCCATTGGCTACCACCAGCAGTTGTCGATCGTAAGGCTCTGTGGAAAGAACGACCAGCTTGCCCAACCCCGGATAGCGGGTGATGCCATGCAGCAGGCCGGGCCAGCTTATACCACGAAACCTCTGACCGGTGACGATCTCCTGGCCGGGGATGAGCTCGCGAATCTCACCGTGGGGGATGGTGTGTCGCACAAAGAGCGTCGTGATCGTGAGACGGTTCCGGTCCACGGCATAGTGCAGGGTGAACAGCTCTGCCATGCCATAGAGCCAGAGGCCCAGTAGCGGCAGCGTCACAAGGAGCAACAGCGCCGCAAGGAACAGGCCGGGCCCGAGGGCCTGTTGGCTCAGGGAGCGTGCCAGGATCACGAAAACGGCTATGAGAGCGACGCCGATGACGGCGCCAGAGAGAAGGCCCATCGTCAGGGGTGGTCTGGTGCGCATACCTCAGTCCTGTATGTCGGTCTCGGCGCTCGTGCGGGGCAGGGCCGAGACAGGTAAGTTTACAGCTTTCCCACCCATTATAGCAGGGCCGACTGCCTTGGCAAACGATAGCGGCCGGATGCCGAAAGATTCTCTAGGGCCAGAGCCGCTGTTCGCTCTCTTGGTCAAAGACAAAGAGAGACGAGACGGGAATCGAGACATGCACCGTCCACCCGCTGTTGGCCGTCAGATCCATCGGCGCCTGCACAGCGATAGGGCCGCTGCGGGTGTCCAGGTGTAGCGTCTGTCTGCCATGGGCATAGTCGGGCTCGGCGTTGAGGATCTGGCCCGAGAACTGCAGTTGCTCGGGCGCGTCCTCGTACGGGGCGACATCGGACACCTCCCCCGCCTCGCCGCGAAAGCCCAGGGTGAGCCTCTGGCCCGTCGAGAGTTGCGGCGCCAGCTCGGGCGGCAGCGTCAAGGCACCCAGCTCGCTCCGCAGCCGCCCACCGGCCAGGACCTCCCAACCCTCGACGAGGTTCATCGGCGGCAAGCCCACAAAGCCCGCCACAAAGGCGTTGGCGGGCGTGTCGTGGAGCTCCTGATAGGTGCCGACTTGCTCGATCTTGCCCTCGCGCATGACGGCAATGCGGTCGCCCAGGGTGATGGCCTCGGTCTGATCGTGGGTGACATAGATGGCGGTGATGCGAAAACGACGCAGCAGCCGCTTGATCTCTACGCGGGTGCGGGCGCGCAGCTTGGCGTCCAGGTTCGAGAGGGGCTCGTCAAACAGGAACAGGCTGGGGTCGCGGACGATACAGCGCCCGATGGCGACGCGCTGCTGCTGCCCGCCCGACAGGGTGCCGGGGCGGCGGGGCAGCAGCTCGTCAAACCCCAGCCCCATGATCTCGGCGGTGATCTTGATGCGCTCCATCATCTCGTCGCTGGGGCGGCGGCGAATCTTGAAGAAAAAGCCCAGATTGCCCTCGCCCTTCATGTGGGGATAGAGGGCATAGCTCTGAAACACCATCCCGATGCCGCGCTCGCCCGGCTTGACCCCGCTCATGTCGCGCCCGTCATAGAGGATGCGCCCGCTCTCGGGCTCCTCGAGGCCGGCGACGATCTTGAGCAGGGTGCTCTTGCCGCAGCCCGACGGCCCGACGATGGCCAGGGTCTCGCCGTCATGGATCGTGAGCGACAGATCGTCCAGCGCATTGACGGGGCCCTCAC